>NZ_CAXBOC010000470.1:0-4355 GCF_963976465.1 uncultured Cyclobacterium sp.
CACCCCTGCCGGGGTTGCGTTTAATTTTAGGATGTAATACTTTTCAGCGATAGCCGTCAAAAACTAGTAAGCGCTAATTTGAATGGTAAGGTGTCGGAGGAAATAAACTAGACAAGCGAATTAAAAGAGATTTTGTCAGCATTGTTGCAGAAAAAAAGCAACAATACCGCCAAAATCGTCCTGCATTTTTAACATTTCCAATGGTGAAATCTCGGTTTATTGAAGTCTTTTAGACTTCTTTAATTACCCTACCATCCATCATGTCTAAGGTTACCTGAAATCAATGAGCATCTAAATAAAAAATCCCTAGTAGACGTAGAGGAATTTATTGTCCGGTATATTAAACCCGAAATATGCAATAGACATTCTATTACGTGCTGAAATCGCTTTAAAATACCCAATCGTTGCTGCTTTCAATTTACCCATAGCGGTGCTATGCTAAAATCTCCTAACAGTCTGATTTTCTTGCGATTACAATACTTCCCGTAAACACGGGACAGGCATCACCCCTGACCTTGTCAGGGCGGAGAAATCCTATTTCATAATCCGAGTTAAAACGCGTCCCCTGAGCTTGTCGAAGGGAACGCGTCAGATAAATGTTAGTCTAACCGGGCTGAAACCAAGAGGCTTTGTTCAGTAGTGTAATAAATTTCATCTCCATAGATTCTAAAATACCTTTCACCAAAATAATCTTCTAGACGATTGATGGCAAAGGGAATGATCGAAGTGTCGAAAGGATAAAGCTCCTTTATCTCTCTTTCGGAAATGGTCTGCCCATTTTCTACATTGATTTCATAGAGGAAGTTGTTTTTTGTATAAAGAAAGAGCCTTTCCTTTACCAAAAACAATTGGCCTACATCTCTATTCTGAATCTCAGATTCCCATGTTTTGGATTGGGAAGGCCAGTTAAAGGCTACCACTTTTCCGGACTGATTGTCGTGGTAGATCAAGGACTTCTTGCTTTCCAAATGAAGCATATGGGTCAGGTCGAGGGTATTGTTATTGAAGCCTTCAGGGTATTTCCATTCCGCTACTCCGGTAGTAGGTGAGCGCAGGATAAAATTATTCGGGCTAACACTCAGGATGCTGCTTCCAAGATCTACTGCAAAGGAAGAATAGATGAGGTGTCCAAAGTTGGGTTCGTCATAGTTGAGAACCTCCCAGTTTTCATTACAAGTATTGGGATTTATGGAAAGCAAATTCCTTCCCCCGCGAACGACCATCAGTACCAGCTGCTCACCTTTAAAAAGGAAGTTTCTAATATTGTCTACTACTAATTCCTCACATGCAATCTCGTCATTCCCTGTTTCCAAACTTACCTGATAAAGGGATGTTTCCCTTTTTCTTAAGCCAAACCAGTTACCATCTACCTGCCCGGAGGGGAATGTTCCGGAAGGCTTTTCAAAGAGCACATTTCCATCTGAAGGATCCACTTTGATTACCGTGGGATTATTGATATCATAGGTCATGGCCCAAAGGTGATCTCCAATTGTTTTCATGACATAGGGTACGCCTATACTTGCTTTGTTAATGGTCCAATTGGTCTCCTGGCTGTTTTTGTTCATGGATACTATGCCCTTGCCACTGTAGGGGCTGTATAGGTAGAGGTTGGTTTCTCCCACATGTAAAAAAGGGGAAAAGGAGCCACCAATTTCATCACCTTCTTTATTGATAGACCAGTTGACTGTAAAAGGCAAATCAGTGGGGTCTTCCAGTACTACCTCTTCTTCTTCCTCCTCTTCTTCCTCTTCGTCATCAATCGTTTTATTGACATCATCCGGGGAGATGCAAAATTGAAACAGTAGCAATAACAATAGGGGAAAATAAGTTCGTAATAAAAGTTTCATGTTGGTTAAAATGTATGGTTGTATGCGTCTAATTTCTGCAAATTATAAAAAAAACTCCATAAGGTTCAAATAAACAGTGTTTTAAATTTAAAAGGTGATTTATAAAGGGTGGACTCGATAAAGGACGGTGGACATGACATCCATCTTTATAGTGATTTGGTTGGTGGAATCTGCCATCACTTTATTAGTAAAAGGGTCAATAACCCGGGCAAAATAGGGGAGCTGAATAATTTTTTCACCACCATCTATAGAGTGCAAGCTCAGCCAATTTCTACCAACATAAATGATGTCTTCCGAAGTTATGTATTGATGAACACCGGCTTCTGCCCAGATTTTCTTTAGTTCAGAAGGCTTCCATTGTAACTTTTCCGGAAGAAAGTTTTCGGTTTTTCCTGGGAGGTTAAGCGTTGTTCCTTTATCGTTGGTCCACAATACGGTTTTGCCCAGCTTCTGCAACTTTTTGATTAGTGCAGTTTCTTTATCTGTTAATTGAAGCAAGCCCATTAGCCATATTACTTGGTATTGACTGAAGGCAATCTCCTGAATGTCTGTCCTTAAATAAAGGTCATAGGAACTACCTGTTTTGGCTATTGGATACCGGTTAGACAATATTTTTTCAGTAAGCCTACCATAACTTTTGTCCCAAAATGATAGTTCTTCATCTACAATTACCAATACACCAGGCTTCATCTTTTCCGGGTTTTTAGATGGGAAATCTTGGTGAAATTGCTGGGTTTTTTCCAAGACCTGAAGCATTTCCGGATCGCTGAACCAGCCTCCCCACATATCAAACCACCAGCCTCCATAGCCATAGGCCAACATTCGAGCTGCATTTTTCCATAATAAAGCCACTGAAGTTTTGAGGCTTTTGGGGCCAAGCCAAACGCCCCCTTCATATTGTCCCGGAGGAGCAATTCCCTGGGATTGGTCTTTTAGCAAAGTAGTTTTTGAAGTCCGGGTATCATTCTCTGCCAACCAAAGTTTGCCATGTTTGTGAACGGAATTAATGGCGGACATTGCCGGCCAATCTTCACCTACCACCCTGTTGTAGACATTTGGGCTAGACAAGTAATCCAAGTCCGGGCTTTCCAATAATTTGGACAAGGCACCATGTCCTCGCCTTGGATCAGTGACAAAGTAATGGTAGCCATAAAATGCCCCTGTTAATAAATATCCATCGCTTTTCCCTTTGACAACCTTACAGAAATAGGCAATATTATCCGCCATTACCTCTGTATGAAATCGATAGGTATCAATATAATTGGTGTCATTGTCAGGGTCTCTCCATGAAACTTCGTCGACTGCTTCATCAATATTGGTCAATTGGGCATTGGCAAAAGTAACATTAGGATTATTCCAAGCAGCTCTTAGGGATTTGACCGAAGTATACTTTTCCTTTAGCCAGTCTCGGAATGCTTGTAACCTGACCGGATTTAGGTCTTGGTACTGCTTGGGATGATAGAACCATTCTTCTGTAAACCCGCTGGCCACGTGTATACCCGCTAAATGGTTACGGTATTTGGACTTCAGCAACCAGTCCAAACAATCCTCCAAGGCTACCTTAGTATGCTCCCTCCATTCTTGGGAGGCAAAGCTCTGGCGAAACAAGCTACCATCCGGTAGCTGTGCCGCAGCTGAGGGATTGGCTAAAGTCCACCAGCGGGGAGGGTCCAAATATAGTCGAATGACTACCTTGGCTTTGGGATCAGCACTAAGTATTTTTTCAAAATCTGTTTCAATGCTTGAAAAATCATAATGACTTTCACCTTTCCAGATAGCATTTCTAAAAGCACCTATGCCTGAGGAGGTGTTGATGCCTCCTTCTCCCAAATAAGCAGGAAAATTGTACAGGTGGATCCCTGTGGCTGCTATTTCCCTATAGTATTTCTCTTCCCCTAAGTAAGACATATAAGCAAATGGCGGGTGGTTTTCTCCATCGATAAGTAGAGACGGACTACCATTTTCCCAGCGGACTTCGGTTTTAATTTGAGCCCTAATAGGATGCGTAATTATAAGTAGGGAAGTAAGGACAATGAGGTGGTGGAGCTTTTTCAAGGTTTGGGTTAAAATAGGGCAATAGTTTGTCATATTAAATGAAGTAGGAATCCGGCCAAAGTGAGTAATTGTCAAAGCTTCTATTGAAAAGGTTAGCCTTGGGGATAAGTGTAAAACGATTGATTGGTTAAAAATAACTTGAAAAGGATGGTTATTCTAGAATTTATCTTCAAAATATTAGGCTTTTTGTGTAAGGTGAAAAATTATAAGGCATTATTCTCTTACTTTATTCATAGAAAAGTTTAGTATAGAGATGTGCTTCTGATCCTATTTTGGTAATTTGAGGAACACAAAAATAAAGGACCATGGCATATGATGAACAACTTGCAGATAGGGTTAGGGAATATCTTTATGAAGTTGGGCAAATGGAGGTTGAAGAAAAAAGGATGTTTGGAGGGCTAGCATTTTTAGTCAATGAAAAGATGTGTGTGAATGTAAGCGGCCCAAGGCTTA
>NZ_CAXBOC010000471.1:0-4349 GCF_963976465.1 uncultured Cyclobacterium sp.
TTGGATTTTACCCAAGCATTGACGAATATTTTGGTGGTTGCCTTGGAAAACAAGCGCTTTGCCAGAAAGCAATTGGAACAGGAAAGTTTTCGAAAAGAGATGGAAATTGCCAGCAATGTTCAACGGATGTTGTTTCCTGCCACCTTGCCCAACCATGAGAAACTCAAGGCGAAAGTAACTTATATTCCCCATTTTTCTGTAGGCGGGGATTATTATGATTTAATTCAGCCAACAGAAGATGATGTGTATTTTTGTGTGGGGGATGTGTCAGGAAAAGGAATGCCGGCATCTTTGCTGATGTCCAATTTCCAAGCGGCCCTTAGAACAGACTTGAAAACCATAGTTGAACAATTGAATTTGTCCATCTTTGATGCCACCAAGGGTGAACGATTTATCACTTTCTTTCTAGGACATTATTCCTATAGCCAAAAGAAGTTGACTTATGTGAACGCAGGGCATAACCCTCCAATTTTATGTTTGAATTCAAAAAATTCAGCAGAATTACTTGAGGCAGGCACCACTATTTTAGGGGCATTTGAGAACTTGCCCTTTTTGGAACTTGGAGAACGAGAAAATCTAGATCATTTTGTCTTGCACCTGTATACGGATGGTTTAACAGAGGCCATGAATCCTCAGGACGAGGAGTATGGAGAAGAAAGGTTGCTAAGCTTTATCAATCATTGCAGGGATAGTACTCCGGAAGACTTTCATGTAGGACTGTTGGAGGATATGGAAAAATTTTCAGATGGGGTTCCGGGAAGAGATGACATTACTTTATTAAGTCTTCAATTCAATTGATATGCGATTGTATAAAGTTCCGGGGATAGCCCAAAAGTTGATTAAAGGATATACCTGGCACAGAGATCGTAAGGAAAAAACGGTTTATTTGACTTTTGATGATGGGCCGGTTCCCGGGGTTTCTGATTTTGTGTTGCGTCAATTGGATGATTATAGGATGAAAGCCAGTTTTTTTATGGTTGGAGACAATGTCCAAAAACACAGCGCTTTGGCCTTGGAAATAGCCCAAGCAGGGCATGGGATAGGAAACCACACTTTTCACCACCTAAAAGCGCCAAAAACTTCACTTGCTGTTTATTTGAATGATGTGGCGAAATGCCAAAAAGTCATTGAAGAGAAATTGGGGATTCGTACAAAAATTTTCCGTCCTCCTTATGGCAGGTTGGGCAACAATTTTTTAAGCAGTTTGTCCCAAGAATATGAAATTGTACTTTGGGATTTGATATCATGGGATTTTAAACAAGAGCTGCAACCCATAAAAGCCTTGAAGAAAATAAAGCAACACACAGAAAATGGTTCGATTGTTTTGTTTCATGATCAGCAAAAATCAAAAGCAAACCTGCAGAAAATTTTACCACCGTATTTAGATTTTTTGGCTAGTAAAGGTTTCAAAACAGAAGTATTGTAAGCGATGATAGGTCCAGTAGCACTTTTATTGGTGATTTTAGTTTCCCTTCTTTATGCTACCTTGTGTGTTTTGATTCGGTTTAATTTTAAGCAATACGAATCTGAAACATTTACTTTGCCGACGATCACCGTATTGTTGCCATGTAGGAATGAGGTCGGCAACTTACCCGAATGCCTGAAGGCCCTTGAAGAAATGGATTATCCCCCCGAAAAAATAAGTTTTTTGGTAGCTGATGATCATAGTGAGGATCAAACCCTCAGCCTATTAAAGGATTGGGTAGATAAAGCAGAAAATCGCACTTTGGTGCCCTTGCAGAAAAGACCTGAAAAAGGAGAAAATGGTAAAGCCAAAGCGCTGGAAGAGATGGCAAGGCAGGTCACATCCGGCCTTATGGTCTTTACAGATGCCGACTGTGTGGTTCCTGCCAACTGGTGTAAGGCATTGGCTAAAGTTTACAGAGAGGAATTTGGGCTCCTTACCGGAATCACTACAGTGGCTGGTGGAGGTTTGTTTGCAAGAATGCAGGCCTTGGATTGGTGGCTTACTTTGGGTAAGGTAAAAGTGGTTTCCGATATTGGATATTCTCTTACCGCAATGGGAAATAATATGGCAATGGGAAGAACTGCATATCAGCGTGCAGGAGGTTTTGGAGGGGTGGTAAAGGATGTAACTGAGGATCTGGCCATGTCTATCGCTTTGTATAATAAGGGCTACCGTCCCATTCATCTGGTCAATAAGGAGTCATTGGTAAGGACCAAGCCGGAAAAAACCGTATGGAACTTACTCCAGCAAAGAAAACGTTGGATGCGGGGAGCCTTCCTTTTACCTCTGGTCTGGCAGTTATTATTAGGTCTTCAAGTTGCATTCTATGCCGGCTTAATGGTGGGTTTGTATTTTATACCTTGGTGGACTGTGGTTTTTTGGCTATTTAAAATTATCTTTCAATCCCTATTTATTCACACATTTGCCGGTAAAACAATGACCAGAGTCAGTATTTTTGATTTAATTTACTTTGAAATATACAATTGGTGGGTAAGTTGGGCAACGGTAATTTTTTACTTTTACCCTATTGAACTAACCTGGAAAAACCGAGAATACACATGAAATTTATTGAAACTCACGCACATATATACAGTAAGAAATTTAGTGAAGATGTCACAGCTGTGGTGGAGCGATCCATTGAGGCAGGAATAGATAAGATTTTTATGCCCAATATAGACCTGGAATCAATTGAGGGGATGCTTGCCCTTGAACAAAGGTTTCCGGGCCATTGTTATCCCATGCTGGGTTTACACCCTTGTGATGTAGACAAAAATTTTGAAAAGATCCTTACCGAGATGGAAAAATGGTGGGACAAGCATACCTTTTATGGAGTGGGGGAAACAGGAATAGACCTTTACTGGGACAAGACTTACCTTGAGGAGCAAAAAGCTGCCTTGAAAATCCAGGTAGATTGGGCTAAAGAAAAGCAGTTGCCCTTGATTTTACATTGTAGAGAATCGCTGGATGAAACCATTGAATTACTAGCGCCTTTGGTGGATAAGCGCTTGACAGGTATTTTTCACTGTTTTTCCGGAACCTTAGCCCAGGCCAAACAAATCATTGAAATGGGTTTTTATTTAGGAATAGGGGGAACCCTCACCTATAAAAACAGTGGGGTAGGTGCAGTGATCGGAGAACTTGGGCCGGAGCACCTTGTGTTGGAAACAGACAGTCCTTACCTTTCGCCTGTGCCTTTTAGGGGCAAGAGAAATTCACCGGAATACATTCCTTATATCGCCGAAAAAATGGCAGAATTTACCGGGTTTAGTATTGCAGAGGTTTCGGAAATAACCAACAGGAACGCATTAAAAGTTTTCAAATTGTTGCCTGATGAATTATAAAATAGTACGTCTTAATACAGCGGCACAGCAAGAGATTGAACATTCGGTATTGATCATCTATACCGGAGGTACTTTGGGGATGGCTTATGACGATGATGGGGCCTTGGTACCATTTAATTTTGGGAAAATACTTGAAAAAATCCCCAACCTCAATAACCTGAATATCAGTATTACGGTGATTTCCTTTCCGGAGCCCATAGACTCTTCCAATATCAATTTGCAGCATTGGGGAGACATGGCTTATATTATTTTTGAAAACTATGATACCTATGATGGATTTGTAGTGCTTCATGGAACTGATACCATGGCTTACAGTGCGTCTATGTTAAGCTTTATGCTAAAAGGGCTGAATAAACCTGTGATTTTTACCGGAGCACAATTGCCGATCAGTGCCATGCGGTCTGATGCCCGGGAAAATCTGATGACCTCATTGGAAATCGCCATTTCCAAGGCCAACGGAAAGCCTATAGTGCCGGAGGTATGTATTTTTTTCAACCATTTGCTACTACGTGGCAATCGTGCCAAAAAAGTACAAAGTGTTCACTTTGATGCTTTTGAGTCAGAAAATTATCCACCATTGGCTGAATCAGGCATTGTCATTGATTACAACTATTCAGCCATTCGACCTTATGAAGAGGGGAAGAAACTTCGATATGTTAACAAGCTGGATAAAAGTGTTATGGTGCTCAAATTGTTTCCCGGCATCACCCAACAAGTGATCCATCATAGTTTGAGTATGGAAGGCCTTAAGGGGGTGGTTCTAGAAACTTACGGATCAGGTAACAGTCCTAGTGAAAGTTGGTTTATCAAAGAGATGGAAGATGCTGTAGACCGAGGGATTTTGATACTAAACGTTTCCCAATGCAATGGGGGACGGGTAATTCAAGGGAGGTACCAGACCAGCATGGACTTAAAAAGGGTAGGGGTTTTGAGTGGTGCAGACATCACCACTGAGGCAGCAATCACCAAAATGATGTTTCTATTGGCCAATGAACCGGATGAAACAGAGATCAAAAGACGGATGATGATGCCCTTGGCCG
>NZ_CAXBOC010000472.1:0-4310 GCF_963976465.1 uncultured Cyclobacterium sp.
TCTTTGATCTCTTCTAAAAAATCCCAGCCTGTCATTTGTGGCATCATTAAATCCAAAAACAAATAATTAGGATTTAAATTAGCAATTTGCTTTGAAGCTCCGACAGCAGAGGAGAACTTATGTATTTTGAAAGGAACGGATAAACACCTCCTAATATATTGCTCCGTAACAAAAGTACTCACATCATCATCATCAATAATCACAATATTTAGCATCGAAATACAATTACTTTATATTAAAAAACATTTAACTTGGTGTAAAAGTATAAAAAAAATAAATCACTCCCAAATTTAGGAGTGATTTATTGCCATTTTTTTGTTACTCAAATAATGTTTTTTGCATTTAACCACAAAATAATGGTTAAAAACTTGAAAATGGTGGTTTTGTTATTGTTATTTTTCAAGCAAAGCTCTCAAATAAGTACCGTACCCACTTTTACCCAACTTTTCTGATGCTTTTAAAAGTTCGTCGGCATTAATAAATCCATTTCTATAGGCAATTTCTTCTATACAACCAATTTTTAAACCTTGCCGTTCTTCAATTACTTCCACGAATTGTCCGGCCTGTAGTAAAGATTGATGGGTTCCCGTATCCAGCCAAGCGGTTCCCCTATTTAATATACCTACTTTCAATTTTTCTTTTTTCAAATAAGCAATATTGATATCCGTAATTTCAAGTTCACCTCTACTGCTTGGTTTTATATTTTTCGCTATTTCCACGACTTCATTGTCATAAAAATACAATCCAGGCACCGCAAAATTTGATTTTGGAGTGCTTGGTTTCTCTTCGATACTCAAAACATTATTTTCATCATCAAACTGAACAACTCCATAACGCTGTGGATCATTTACATGGTAGGCAAAAACCACCCCGCCTTCAGGATCGGTATGTTCCTTTAATGTTTTATGGAGACCTGTTCCGTAAAAAATATTATCTCCCAATATAAGAGCTACCTTATCATTACCAATAAACTCCTCCCCTATAATAAAGGCTTGCGCCAAACCTTCGGGTTTAGGTTGTATGGCAAAGGTAAATTTACACCCTACTTGACTTCCATCACCCAGCAATTTCTTAAAGGCATCATTATCCTCAGGGGTTGTTATAATCAAAATTTCGTTAATTCCTGCCATCATCAAAACGGACAAAGGATAGTAAATCATTGGCTTATCATAAACAGGCATTAATTGCTTACTTACAGCGATAGTCAATGGATACAAACGGGTGCCGGAGCCTCCGGCTAAAATTATTCCTTTCATAAAGACTGTTATTTACTGCTATTATTAGTGAAATTTGACAAGAAATAAAAAAGAAGATTTTTACTTCTAAACTTCAAAAAACAAATAAAAAAACTAGTTTCGAACTAATAAATTTCCTTTTAAAACAAACATTAAACTTTCTAAGTTAATTAATATTTTGCAAACAATTTGTGATTACTTTAATTTAATTACATCAATATAATTAGTTATATGTAAGAATTGGTACTTTTGTTCGTTTATTGATTTACTTGATTATGAATTTCTTTGATCAATTCTAAAATAAAATTATGAAAAATCACCTGATTTCCACTTTAACCATTGCTTTTATCGCAATGGTACTCAACACTAATGTGGCTTATGGGCAAAACTTTTATAAAGAAAAAATTTCAAGAGATAATTTTTTGCAAGTCGGAATAGGCTTAGGTACGCTGTACGCTGACAATTTAGGGAGTCTACGTTTATTAGATTTTAAATTGAGACCGGGAATTTCTGCTAGCTATGGAAGAAAGATACACAAACACTTTGACATCAAGGCAAATGTAGGATACCAAAGGTATCGCAGCCAAGATATCGATTATTATCCTGCCACAGTAACACAGCCTTGGTTCAATAACAATCAAGCCTTTGCAAGCAAAAACAATTTGCTTTACATTGACGTGGCGCCAAATTTCTATCTATTCGGTTCTGATAATCATGCCTTTAGATCCAGAATAAATGCATATGGAGGAACTGGTATAGGGATGCTTTTAAATTTCAAAGAAACCACCAATGTTACTTTTAATGGTGTTATCGACAGTAAAGATTTGCAAGCCGTGGCTTACATCCCATTTAGAGCAGGCTTAAGTTACAGCTATAATCTGTATACCGATATTGCTTTGGAGGGGACCTTAATGATGACTTTTTCAGACACCTTAGATGGGAATGAAGGTTTTAACAGACTAAATGACATCCCGATTTTCGGCCAAATTATTATTAGAAGATACCTGCACCCTTTCAAACCATTTACTTCACAATAAAGGCTTCAAAAAACATCCCATATAACATAAAAGTTAAAAAATAGGGGTGGGTTTAGCCAAATACTTTTTAAAATTTTCTATGAGCCATTTTTTCCAGTCATTAAGTTGATCTGTAAATTTAGTGACCCTCTTTTAGTCCTTCGAGTTAAATTACTGTTAATAAAAAGTAGGAGCGATTTGACAATCAATGTTTTTTTCTGGTTTCCTTGACATCTTACAATTTTTTTTCAAATGCAATAATTCAAGCATATACTGGCTAGGGCAATTCCTCCCTATACAATTGGACTGAGAGAAGTAATTTTCATTTCCTGTTGCTATTACCTAATTTGACTTTTGCTTTTTTGGCAAAAATACCGACTAAACCTTTTCTATAACCTGCTACCCAAGCTTACTTTTTGCGAAGGTGTTAGAATTCCATGTTTTTTTAGCTAACTTTAATTATCAAAACAAAAATGAACCTATTACAATTCGTTTAAAAAAAATTGACTTAATGGAAATATTAGGATTGGATATTGGTGGCTCTGGGATCAAAGGAGCACCTGTCAACGTAGAAACCGGACAATTAACAGCCGAGAGATTCAGAGTACCAACCCCAATACCTAGCAAACCCGAAAGCATTGCAATAGCCGTAAAAGAAATAGTTGACCATTTCAAATGGACAGGACCTATTGGTTGTGGTTTTCCGACCGTAGTGAATAACGGGAAGTGCATGACAAAAAGTAACCTTCATAAAAGCTGGGTAGGAGTTCAAATAGATCAATTGTTTTCTAAAAAAGTAGACCTTCCTGTAACGGTAATCAACGACGCTGATGCAGCAGGTTTAGCCGAAATGACCTTTGGTGCGGGCCAAGGTAAAAAAGGTTTAGTGGTTACGGTTACCATCGGGACAGGCTTAGGTACCGGGGTATTTCACAATGGTGTATTAATACCAAATTTTGAATTGGGAAGAATTTATTATAAAACAGGCGAAATCATTGAGTATTTTGCTGCAGATTCGGCCAGGAAAAAGGAAAACCTAAGCTACAGCGAATGGGGCAAGCGCTTCAATAAGTTTCTTAAGCATACAGTAAGAATTATTTCTCCTGATTTATTTATTTTAGGAGGTGGGGCAAGTAAAAAAATGGAGCGATTTGAAGACGAAATTACTATAAACGTCCCCGTAATTGTGGCTGAAAATAAAAATGAGGCTGGAATTATTGGAGCAGCAGTTGCTGCTCAACTCAAAGGAAAAGAATGATTTACTGTTTACTTGCTAATAAGTATTCAGATAAACAATAGAATGATTTTAAAAGTGTCAGAATAAACCAAAACCAAACCAAAAAAAAAATGAAAAACTTACTCCCTTTTCTGTTTATTATTTGTCTGATTTCCACACAAGGAATTGCCCAAGACGCAAAAATGAAATCCATATTTAATGGAAAGAACCTAAAAGGATGGGAAGTAAATCCTGAAGAGAATATTTGGTGGGAAGTTAAAGATGGGAAAATTCACACTGAAAACGACCCTACCAATACAGGTTCCACCTTGTGGACAAAGAAGGAGTATGGGGACTTCATTTTAGAATTAGATTTTTTAATGGGCAAAGGAACTGTTGACTCCGGCATTTTCTTAAGGTCCGATAAAGACCAGATACAAATTGGTATATCCGGATCCTTAAAAAGGGACATGACCGGATCTCCTTATATCCCCGGAAAATCTTACCCTAAAGAAGCCAATGGTGTCAAAGACCTGCTAAAGCAAGACGACTGGAATACCATGAAAGTAAAAGTGGTTGGGCAAAGCTACACAGTATGGCTAAATGGCAAAGAAGTGGTGACTTACCAGTCAGAAAACATGCCGGAGAAAGGACCTATTGGACTTCAATTGCACCCTGGCAATGATATGAGTATTGATTTCAAAGATATAAAAATAGGGAAACTATAATACCATAAATCTTATGGTTTAAAACTGATAAACCTCAAGTACTGAGGTGATATTTATCATGTTTTGTCTGAATATAATTTATTTATTTTGAGTAAACGGTAAATGCTGCACTTTA
>NZ_CAXBOC010000473.1:0-4304 GCF_963976465.1 uncultured Cyclobacterium sp.
CCTTCCTTGTGAAAAACTGGTTCTGCCAAACTCTCCTCCCCAAACTACCAAAGTGTCTTCCAGAAGTCCTCTTTGTTTGAGGTCTTGAATCAAACCGGCGGTGGCCTGATCTGTGCTTAATGCCTGGCGCTTGATGCCACTTGGTAAACTACCATGCTGGTCCCAGCCCATATGGTAGAGCTGGATAAATTTAACATCTCGCTCTGCTAGCTTTCTGGCTTGAAGACAATTGGAGGCATAGGTTCCGGGAATTCTAGCGTCCTCTCCATAAAGCTCGTAGATATAATCAGGTTCATTACTGGTATCTACAGCCTCCGGAACGGAATTTTGCATTTTATAAGCCATTTCATATTGGCTGATCTTGGACTGAATTTCCGGATCCTGCCATAAATCAAACTGTTGTTCATTCAGTTTACCGATATGATCCAGTGCCCGACGTCGGTCATGGTCATGGACTCCGTGTGGATTGTTGAGGTACAAGACCGGGTCTTTTCCTGAGCGAAATTGAATGCCTTGGTGGTGGGAAGGCAAAAAACCATTGCTCCAAGCATTGGAGTTCAATGGTTGAGAACCGGGGCTTTTGGATAGTAAAACCACAAAATTGGGTAAATTCTCATTGTCGCTTCCAAGGCCATAACTCAGCCAAGAGCCGATTGAAGGCCTTCCGCTCAATTGAGAGCCTGTCTGCATAAACATGACGGCAGGTTCATGGTTGATGGCTTCAGTGATCATGGACTTGACAATGCAAAGCTCATCTACCACCTTGGCTGTGTGAGGAAAAATTTCACTTACCCAAGCTCCGGATTGTCCATATTGCTTGAAATCATAAATGGATTTCACCAATGGGAAAGTAGATTGATCTGCCACCATGCCAGAATTTCTTTGGGTGCCCTGAACAGAGGGAGGGATTTCTTTTCCATGCCACTTTTCCAGAGATGGTTTGTAATCAAAAGTTTCAATCTGAGAGGGTCCCCCGGATTGGAAAAGGTATATGACCCGTTTTGCTTTGGCCGGAAAATGGGTTCCTGTGCTAAGTCCTTGTGGTTTGTAAAGACCGGAACTGTAAGGGCTGTCTGCAAAGCCGTATTGGTTACCCATCAGACTAGAGAGTGCCATTGCTCCAAACCCAAGTGAAGTTTTTTTCAAAAAGCCACGTCTGGTTTCTCCAAATTTGTTGTTTCTATCTTTCATGGCGATTATCTAATTGTGTACCCGTCTGTAGTGTTCATGATGCCATTGATGACTGTTGCCAAAGAAGCGACCCTTACCGGGTCCAGTGTATCGTCTATAGGTTTACTGCCTGTACTTAAGTAAGCCATAGCATCCCCTTTATTTTGAGTAAATCTGTCCTCTTCCTCCTGATAAAATTGTTCAATAATCTCTAACTCATTGGCGTCAGCTTGCCTGCCGGTACTTAACTTAAAGGCCTTGGCAAGTTGCTCTTGGGGTTGGTATTTTTTGACTAATTTTTCTGCCGTCACCCTTGCTGCTTCTACATATTGAGGATCATTTAACAATACCAAAGCTTGTAAAGGTGTGCTTGTTTCTGTCCTTCTTACCTTACATTCTGCCCTGTCACCTACATCAAAAATCATCATAGAAGGTGGGCCGGATGTTCTTTTCCAAATGGTGTAAAGGCTTCTTCTGTAAAGTCCATCTCCGGGCTCCTGTAAGTATTTGTATCTCCAGGATTTGGTACTGATTTCATCCCAAAGGCCTTCCGGCTGATAAGGGTAGGCACTTTCGCTACTCGTATTGTGGACGAGCAAACCGCTTATGGCAAGGGCATTGTCCCGCACCATCTCTGCTGTCATCCTAAAACTCGGCCCTCTCGCCAAAAGCAAATTGTCAGGATCTTTCTCTAACAGCTCAGGACTGTATTTGGAAGATTGCTGATAAGTAGCGGACATCACGATTAGCTTATGCATTTTCTTAATGTCCCAACCGGATTCCCGAAATTGTACTGCCAGCCAATCCAGCAGTTCGGGATGTGAAGGCATGCTGCCCTGATTCCCAAAATCATCTGAAGTAACAACAAGCCCTTTTCCAAAATGCATTTGCCAGACCCTATTAATAAAAACCCTTGCGGTCAATGGATTTTTTGGATCGAAAAACCATTTGGCGAGTCCAAGTCGGTTTTTAGGCAATTTTTTATCATAAGGTAGTACCGTTTCAGGAATACCCGGCTCCACTTGGTCTGTAGGTGCATTGTACATCCCTCGGTCTAAAATAAATGTTGGTCTGGGTTCTTCAAGATCTCCCATGACCATAATCTCTTTGATGTCGGTAGTGGTTTTAGCCCTTTCTTTCCTTAAATCTTTTAAGGAATTTTTGAGTTTTTTGGCCTGCTCATTGGAAGCATTGAAAAGGTAATCTGCAATTAATTGTCTTGCTTGGGGATCTTTGTTTTTGGAAATTAAAGCGGTGGCTTTTTCCGGGTTGACCTCATAGAGCACTTCCAATGGACTCAATTCCTGATTGTATATCTTCAATTCATCCAGTCCCCCATTCAAAAAGGTCTTCATTTTGTCTCTAACTCCTAGGACAAAGCCTCTGAAACCGTAGGTGTGAATGTCGGGTTTAAATAAAATGGATTTGTAGATATTGTCAGCAGATACTGTGACAGGAACCTTTTCTCCATTGAGGTAGATGCCAATACCGGCTGCTTTTCCCAGTCCGTCATAGGTGATGCTAAGGTTGGTCCATTCTTTTACCGGAATTGGGTCTACGGTTTTCACTTGTATGGCATTGTCAGGCCAGCTGTAAGCGATAATAAAATTGAGCTTGTTGTCCTCTAGAAATAAGGAGTATCCTTTTAATCCCAAGCGAATATCTTCACAGTGGGTAAACAGTACCGCTTCATTGTAAAGTGTATCCGGAAATACAGACAGACTCACTGAAAATGGGTCGGTTTGGTCAAACCAGCCAAGTTTTTCAGGAAGGCTTAAGGTGGTAAAGTCATTGATGAATACGCCTTTGCCCTTGTGGCCTTCTTTAATCACGGGCTCTTTTATGAGAACCGATCCGGATTGTGATGGTTTTCCCGGACTTCTGAAGGTGTTTTTTTTGTCCCCCGGTATTATTTTATCAAAATCATAAGCAGCTACAAGTTTTTTAGACAGGTCTTTATTAACATTTGCTAGAAAGGCAGTAGCATTCGTTGCTTGTTGTGCTGTTTTAAGGGCTCCTTTCTTTAAATCTTCCAGATGCCCTTTTTTGGATTTAATTTGACTGTCTATGTATTCCAGTAGCTTGTCTTGTTCTTCATTTGTAAGCAATAAGGCTGGCCCGGGAACCTGCCCCGGTCCATAAACAGCGGTTCCCAGCTCATTGGTGCTGTTAAAAAAGGCCGAAAGTTGGTAGAATTCTTTTTGACTGATTGGATCGTACTTGTGGTCATGACAACGGGCACATTCCATACTCAGTCCCATTACGGCTTTGCCTACGGTGGAGGTACGATCTGCCACATATTCTGCCCTGTATTCTTCAAAAACGATACCTGCTTCTGAATTCTTTTTATGGAGGCGGTTAAAAGCAGTCGCTAAAATGCTCTCTTGCGTGGGATCCTCAATAAGATCTCCGGCCAATTGCCAGGTGATGAATTGCTCATAGGACATATTTTTATTAAAAGCTCGGATGACCCAGTCCCGGTAAGGGCTAAAATCCCTGTGTTTATCATCCAGGTAACCATCTGAATCTGCATACCGGGCTACATCCATCCAGTCTGCAGCCATGCGTTCCCCATAGGCCGCCGAAGCCAAGAGTCTGTCGACTAATTTCTCATAAGCCTTTGGGTCATCACTTTCAACAAAGGTCTCTATTTCTTCCAAGGAAGGAGGAAGACCTGTCAGGTCAAAACTCACCCTGCGAATTAGGGTTTCTTTGCTGGCCTTATTTGAAGGTATTTGCTTGTGAGTTTTCAACTTGGCGGCTACAAAATGATCAATTTCATTATTGGCCCAGTCTTTATTCTCTAGGTCAGGAACATTAGGTGTTTCAGGAGGGATAAATGACCAATGAGGTTTGTATTTTGCTCCTTGTTCAATCCATTTTGTCAGCGTGGCAATTTCTGCTACACTTAGACTTAAGTTTGATTCTGGTGGAGGCATCATCAGCTCCTTGTCTTCTGTCAGTATGCGGTTGACTACCTCACTTTTGCCTGGCTTACCAGGGACGATGGCAAAATGGCTTGAATTGCTTTTCAGCGCTGCAAAAGCAAACTCTTCCAAGTCAAGTCTTAAATCTGCTTCCTGATTGGCAGCATCGGGACCATGACAAGCAAAGCATTTATCGGAAAGAATAGG
>NZ_CAXBOC010000474.1:0-4290 GCF_963976465.1 uncultured Cyclobacterium sp.
CTAAGTTTCCTGACACCATGAAGACCTTCTGCCAAGATCAATGGGGTTCCCGCTTCCAACCAATCCACTCCTGCACGCATGGCTAGAGCAGCTGTTTCTAAAGCTTCGTCAATATTGGTTAGGTCTAAACTAATTTGAACAATTGGTTTCATTAATTAATGGTTATTTTAATAGAAAATAAATTTATTTAACAGTCTATTGATTGAAAATCATCCATATTATAGGAATTGAAGTACGTAGCAATCTGATATTTCATTTAATAGGATTACCATTCATCTAAATGGGCTAAAATAAAAAAAATGATTGGCCTTTAACTTTAAACCGATCAAAATTCTATCCCTACTTTAAGGCTTCATGAGTTTATTTCAACTCACATTAAAATTTATTTGTGAAATCCATATGAAAACTTCGCGACTATAATTCTTTATTTTATGCCGATTACGATTTTTTTATTCAGTTTCAATTTAATTATTTAATTTTGATCAAAGCTGCTATTTTCAATAGAATTACCTCAATTTATCATGAATGGGCTATTCTTTAATTTAAAGGTTTAACAATTACATTTCTTACCATAAATTTATTTTAATAATGCAGGAAAAGTGGGTTTTCAAAAGTGAAAGTATAAAAAATGCAAACAATATAAATACTGCGCTTTCTTGTGTTTTCAATGAGAAGAAGAATGAGCTTGAGATTTTTTTAAGTCTTTATACCAAGTTGGAGGGTGCATTGGCTGAAAACATCCAATTGGTAGATCCAATAGTTACTCCGGAACAAAACACTGGATCCTTATTTTTAAGCTTTAACAAGATTTTTTATAACGCCTGTCTAAATATTAATGAAACTGACCTCGATAAAATTAAATTAACCTATGAATTTAAACCTGAAAATGGTCATTTGGTATTGGTCGGTCCTGATATACCTGAGAGAGAAGTTGAAGATTTATAAAATTACCCATGAAAGAGTATGACATTGCCATCGTTGGCACCGGTCCATCAGGTGCCATGGCCGCTTTCCATGCGGCAAAAAATGGAAAAAAAGTAATTTTAATTGAAAAAGAGAAACTTCCTCGATACAAAACTTGTGGGGGAGGTTTGGTTCATAGAGGCCGAATTCGTCTACCCTTTTCCATCGATGCAGTCATTGAAAAAGAATTTTTTGAATTGGAAGTATTTTTTGAAAAAAGTCCTCATTCTTTTAAAGCAAAAAGAGATGAACCCATCATTTCCATGGTCATGAGAGATTCATTCGATCAATTTCTGGTCAATAAGGCATTGGAAAAAGGGGCTCAAATCCTAGCGCAAACCAGCATGGTAGGCTTGACAAAAGAAGTTGATGGGTTGCATATAAAAACCTCCGGTGAGGATATTAAATGCCAATACCTAATCGGAGCTGATGGAGCCTTAAGCCAAACTGCCAAATTGGGAGGCTGGAAAGAGAGCCGCAAGCTAATTCCTGCATTGGAATATGAAGTAAAGGTACCTGAAGAGGATTACAACCGATTATCTAAAAATGTACGCTTTGATGTGGATGCCGTCCCTGATGGCTATGCTTGGTGTTTTCCCAAAAATGGACACCTTTCATTGGGAGTTTGCACGCTAAAAAAACAAAAGATTGATTTAAAAAAATACTATAAAGATTATTTAAAAAAAATAGAAATAAATGAAATATTAGAATCAGAAGCACATGGATTTCAAATACCTGTAGGCCAAAGAAAGGATGCTTTTTCAAAGGGTAGAATTTTTCTTTCCGGGGATGCGGCAGGTTTTGCTGACCCCCTTACTGCCGAAGGTATATCAAATGCTATTTTATCAGGAGAACTGGCAGCCAAAGCCATTGTAGAAAATTTTGAGAATGAAAAGGATGCCAATGAGGCCTACCAGCAATTGCTCGATCAACATATTCTAACTGAACTGGGCAATTCTTCTATTATTGCATTTATCTGTTATGCCCAACCTGCCATTAGGAATATACTCCTTAGCAAGTACGGACAAAAAGGCTGTGAAATCTTAACAGATATCTTTATGGGCAAAAAAGCCTTTCCGGATGACCTCAAGAATAAAATAAAAAGCCGCGTTCCTTTACTGAAATTCATCTAACAGCAAGGGAGCACGGCCTCAATTTTAGATTTTGGTGAAACTTATTTTAAAGGAATCCGGAGCACATAACTATCGGCCGTTACAAATAAAAAGTTCTCCTTTTTATTCAGAGCAACGTTGGATACTAGTTCTGAAAACTTAAGCCTGCCTAATAAAACCCCCTCAGGTCCAAAGAACCAAATTCCACCGGGTCCTGTTGCGATGACTGTCCCATCTTTCATGATTTTTAGTCCATCCGGTAGACCTGCTTCATTTTTGGCTATTTCACTTGCATCATAGAAAATTCTTCCTTCTTTCAGCCCTTTATTTTCATCCAAAATATAGAAGTACCAAATGGGTTTTTCCGGATCAGAATTGGCTATTATAAGCCGTTTTTCATCTGGAAAAAAAGCTATACCATTGGGTCTGGTAATACTATCCAATAGCAGTCGCAAATCACCCTCCTTATTCAACTTATAAACACCTTGAAAATCGATGGCTTTCTTAGGGTCATCCATACGATACTCCAAACCATAAGGAGGATCAGTAAAATATAAATTCCCTTTAGTATCGAAAACTGCATCATTGGGACTATTGAAAGGTTTTCCTTTAAATTCTGAAACGATATCTTCATAATCAGGGGCAGGAGCATCTAATGTAGCGAGCATCCTTGCCAATCTCCTGTCTCCATGTTGACACAATACCAGCATTCCATTGGGATCCAAAAGTAGGCCATTGGAACCTACCTCCCCTCCTCTTTTTTCATTGGAGGTTAATCCTGCAGGATGCAAATAGACATTTGGAGCACTGCCTTCTTTCCAGAAATGCACTTTATTGGCAGGGATTTCTGAAAACAATAACATTTCCTCCTCTTCAATCCACAAGGGGCCTTCAGTCCATGCATAACCACTTCCTAAAATTTCCGCTTGTGTTCCCTCTTCTATAATTGAATATAGTTTATCTCCCTCAGAAATTATTGTAAATGGCATCAATGCTTTCTTTTGCACTTCATGCTTATTATTACCTCCACAGGAATACAGCATTCCTCCTAAAAGCAAAATCAAGCTATAAATCGAGGAAGTTTTCATACGGTCAATCAATCACAGAAAATTTATAAATACATGCATGTGAATAAGTCTCTTCCGGTCTTAGGGTAACAGAGGGAAAAGAAGGCTGATTTGGAGAATCCGGATAATGCTGTGTTTCCAAACAAATGGCTCCTTGCTTACCATAATCTTTACCGGCTTTTGAAGGCCCTCCGCCAGTCATAAAATTCCCAGTATATACCTGTACTCCAGGTTGATCGGTATAAACTTCCATCTTACGACCATTTTCGGGAACCCAAACTGAAGCAATTTTAATGGTTTCTTTGTTCTCTTCCTCACGATTAACCACCCAATTGTGGTCATATCCTCCTCCCTTTTTAAGCTGCTCATTGTCTGCATCGATGCGCTCTCCTACCAGATGTGGTTCACTAAAATCAAACGGAGTTCCTTCAACAGGCCTGATTTCTCCAAGCGGTATCAAATTATCGTCCACAGGAGTAAAATTATCGGCATTCAACTGTAACATATGGTTTCTTACACTCCCTTCACCATGTCCATTAAGATTAAAAAAGGAGTGATGGGTTAAGTTTACTATTGTAGGCTTATCAGTAGTGGCCTTATAGGTGATTTTAAACTCATTTTCATCTGTCAGGTAATAATTCATAAAAACTGTTAATTCACCCGGAAATCCTGCTTCTCCATCCGGCGAAACGTACTTCATTTCTAATTTTTGATCCGTAGCTTCCAGTACCTCCCAAACCACCTTATGGTAACCTTCCGGAGCTCCGTGTAGATTGTTTGGACCATTATTGGCCTCCAGGTTATAAGTTTTACCGTCTAGTGTAAATTGAGCTTCGGCGATGCGGTTGCCATATCTACCAATGGGGGCGCCATAATATCCACCGGGATTATTGCGGTATTCATCGAGATTATCATACCCCAAAACAACATCCTCAAAATTCCCGTTTTTATCCGGAGCGAACAATTCTACCACTCTTGCGCCAAAATTGGTTACGGTCATTTCCATACCATTTTTATTGGTAAGGTGATACAATTTTACTTCTTTTCCGTCTATTGTTTTTTCAAATGCTGAATCTTCCATTGCTGTTAAATATTTCGGTTCTGTTATTTGTTTATCTTCAGCCTGTTCCTTTGTGTTGTTTTCACAG
>NZ_CAXBOC010000475.1:0-4278 GCF_963976465.1 uncultured Cyclobacterium sp.
TTCGGGGGGCTAGCCCCCCGAAGGGAAGCCAGACAGAGTTGAGCTAACACTCCCAGAAAAAATAGAAGGGATAGATAAAAAAATACCACTTGAGTTAAGGCCACCTCTCCAATTCATTTGAGATTTAACTTTTAATTATCACTAAACTAAGGTGGATCCCGGTTTAGTGATTTCTTAATTTTTCTATTAACTCTTTCTTATTCAATTGGCTAACGCCCTCCATTCCTATCTCTTTTGTTTTCTGATACAGCTCTTCTCTTGTCCATTCTTCATATGGAGACGCTTTACCGCCTTTTTTACCGGTCTTGCTATCAGGAGAATTGGCTATTCTCGCTGATTTTTCTTTACTGTACCCTTGGTCTCTGAGCGCTTCATATTGCGCTTCATTTTTTATTCTGTTCATTTTATTATCTGATTTACTCATTGTTTTCACTTTTTTCCCTTCTGTATTTTTCACTTTCAGTGGTAACATCTTTGCTCGCATTTTTTGCTCTTCTTAATGCATCTTTTGCAGCTTGACTTGACTCCTCTTTATCATTCGCATCCGGAGCTTTTTTGCCGGCTTTTCCATCTTCCGCCTCTTCTTGGGCATCAAGAAAGCTATTGTCCTGAAAATCTTCCTCTTTTCTACTTCCTTTTGTATTTTTCATCTTGGTCTTTTTTGTTTAATTATATGTAAATTATAACCAAAACCATTCCAAATTGATTTTGACATATAATTTCACAGAAAAATTTTACCCTAAATCCAATTTTACTTGTTTATCCTTTCACAAGGAAATATATTCACGGATCATTAGTTCAGAAAAATTTTAATAAGATATGAGCAGTAACTTAAAAAATTCCAGAAGAAGCTTCCTAAAAGGGAGCCTTTTGGCGCTAGGAGGTATAAGTATTGTACCCCGACACGTTTTGGGAAAAGGACACCTGGCCCCAAGTGATCATCTGACGAAAGGCATCATTGGTGTTGGCGGCATGGGAAGAGGACATTTCGATTATGCCGGAACCAAAACTGTGGCAATATGTGATGTGGACACACGTCATATAGGTATTGCTCAAGAAACTTTAGGCAAAACGGTCAAAACTTTTGCTGATTATAGGGACCTGATCCAACTCCCGGAAGTTGACATCGTCCACATAGCCACTCCGCCTCATTGGCATGGTATCATGGCTGCAGATGCTGCCAGAGAAGGTAAAGATATATGGTGTGAAAAACCAATGACCAGAACTATTGGTGAAGGAAAAAAAGTCATGGAAGCTGTGAAGCAACATGGCAATGTATTTCGATTAAATACTTGGTTTCGCTTCGATAGTAATTTCTATGGAATGAATACCGAGGTGAAAAATATAAAGAAATTGGTAGACTCAGGAATGCTGGGCTGGCCCCTAAAAGTAACGGTAGGTAAATTAACCGGTTTTGACTGGAAATTTTACTGGGTAGGAAAAACCGGCTTAAATGAAATGCCAATACCTAAGGAATTGGATTATGACAGGTGGCTAGGTCCTGCACCTTACAAACCCTACAATGAGCACAGAACACATGGTACTTTTAGAGGGTACTGGGATTACGATGGTGGTGGATTAGGAGATATGGGGCAGCATTACTTGGACCCGGTTCAATACTTCTTGGGCAAGGATGAAACGAGCCCAGTAAAAGTGGAAGTGGATGCACCACAGCAGCATCCGGAAGCCGTAGGTACCTGGAGAAAAATCACCTATACTTACGAAGATGGCTGTCAAATTATATTGGATGGAGAAGGTACAACTGAGGCGCCTTATATCGAAGGGCCTGAAGGTAATTTGTATAGAGGTTTTAAATCCGACATACCTAATCTTGAAAGAAAGCTGGCGCAATTCCCTGAACCTGCCCCACAAGTGACAGACTTTGTCGATGCAGTTAAAAACAGAAAGAAATTTGCCTTGAACGAGCAAAATGGATTCCGTTCTTGTACCCTTGTTAACATGGGATTGGCAGCTTTAAGGCTGAATAGAGATTTACATTTTGACCCTATAAAATTAGAATTTATTAATGATGAGGGGGCAAATAGACTTATAGATCAGCCGATGAGAGCACCCTATACCATTTAGATAAAACATTAAAGGAATACCCAGAATTATGGAAAAATATTTTATAAAGAAAATGACTTTTATTCTTTGCCTATTAATAGGCCAAGTATTTATAAGTCAAGCGCAAAATCAACTCGATGCGGGAAGAACCACCGCTACAAAGATTGCAGACCTACTGAACCGCTTTCCTGCCGAAAATGCCGATAAATTAGAGGCTGCCATGAAGCAAATGGAAGCCCTTGGAGCCAATGGAATTACCGAAATGGCATTGATGCAAAAACCGGGTGTCAACAATGAAAAAATAGAATATGCTTTGGCAGGATTTGCTTTTTATGCAAGCAAAGATGGCAAGGAAGACTTAGCCAATATGGCTGTAGGTGCCTATATCGATGCCATTAACAAGTTACAAGACCCTGAAGCTCAAAATTTTGTGTTGAAACAAATAAAGTTCATTGCAAAAGATGAAAATGTAGTGAATATTGAACCATTTTTGACCGATGACAGGCTCTCAGGAACTGCCTCCAGGGTACTGGCGAACGTTGGTTCATCACAGGCCATCGCGGCATTGATTGGAGCTTTAGAAGCTTCTACCATTGATGCTCAAAAGGCAAATTTCATAGAAGCTTTGGGTGATATTGGTGACAAGGAAGCTGCCGAAATCATTGCTCAATATGTTAATAGTAACAGCCCAGAACTTAGAAAAGTAGCCATTTACGCCTTGGCGAGCATAGGTTCTCCATCAAGTGCCGACGTATTGTATGCGGCAGCCAAAAATGCAGGGTTTACTTTTGAACCTACCAATGCAGCTGCTCAATACCTAAGGTATATTGACAATTTGGGAGCTGCAGGTAACCCAAAGCAGGCCCTTAAACTGGCAAAAAAACTTGACAAATCCACCAATGTAACGGAAAACTACCATACCAAGGCCGGAGCTTTGGATTTATTGGTGAAATTAGACCCTGAAAAATCAAATAAAAGAATCATCAAAGCTGCCCAGTCAGATG
This sequence comes from uncultured Cyclobacterium sp., assembly GCF_963976465.1. Classification (NCBI taxonomy): domain Bacteria; kingdom Pseudomonadati; phylum Bacteroidota; class Cytophagia; order Cytophagales; family Cyclobacteriaceae; genus Cyclobacterium; species uncultured Cyclobacterium sp. Next base: position 3,069 of record NZ_CAXBOC010000475.1, read on the forward strand.
AGTTTAGATACAGAGGTACTGCCTTGCATTACCTTAGCAACGACCAGTTGATCCAAGAATTGGATGATTGGAAAAAAGCTTTGGACAAAGCTTCTGAGGAAAGTGTAGCTGCCATTCTTCAAAGAATGGGTAAAGTCAAAAACGAAGCAGTAGCACAGGTCATTTTGCCTTATCTCTCAAGTCCAAATGAAAAAATTCGTCAGGCTGCCATTGCTTCTGTGGTTACCGCAGGAGACAATTTGGCTTTGACCGAAATATTGGATCTTTTGGCAGCTGCTGATGAATCGGATCAATCCCAATTGATAACTGCGCTACGAACAATGAAAGGTGACAATGTCACAGCTGAAATCGCCAAAAGAGTTTCAGTGGCAGACAATGAACTTAAAGTTAAATTACTAGGTCTTTTGGCATCCAGAGCGGCAGAAGATCAAATTGATGTCGTCTTCGGGGCAGTATCAAATGGCAATTCAGATGTAAAGTCAGCAGCATTAACTGCGCTTGCATCGATGGCAACACCGGATGATCTTAGCCAATTGGTAAGTTTGCTAAAAACAGAAAGTAACTCAGAGGACCTTGAGAAGATCCAAGAGGCTATTATTGTGGCAAATGCTCAAAAAAGGGACCTAAAAGCTGAGACAAAATGGGCCATGGACTTATTGCCTACCTTACTCTTAGACAAACAAGGATACCTATATAAAATATTGGCCAAGACCGGTGGTAAAGAAGCTTTGGATAAGCTACAAGACATATACGAAACCGGAAATGTAAAACAAAAACAAGCTGTGGTTGGTGCATTGAACCAATCTGAAGATCCTGCCGCAACCGTTCCATTGTTGCATATTGCCAGAAATGCAAGCACTGACGAGTTGATGGATGATGCCCTATCAGGCTTTATCAGGCTAGTTCCTTCAACGCAAGGAGCCAACGAACAAAAAGTATTGATGTTAAGAGATGCGTTGGCATTGGCAAAAAACCAAGACAATGTGCAGGCTATATTGAGACAGCTTGGCAATTACCCTACCTTTCAGGCATTGCTTGTTGCCGGAAAGTATCAGGAAAAACCTGCTTACCAGCAAGCTGCTGCCAGGGCTGTGATGAAAATTGTCTTGAACAATGACAACCTATATGGCACAAAAGTTAGAACAATTGTGGAACGCACCATTGAAGTAATCAGCGGACAGGATAGTCAATATTACATAACATCCCTAAA
>NZ_CAXBOC010000476.1:0-4277 GCF_963976465.1 uncultured Cyclobacterium sp.
TCCCCACCAAACTTCCTCATTAAAAACCTTATACAAAATAGTACCCATTTGAAATAGTTTGCTTTCCGCAAAATTCAACAACTGAAAATTCATTAAGAAAGCCCCTAAAAAGCCTACCGTAATGGCCAATTGATACAAGGAAACCAAACTCCCCCTTATGGAAGAAGGTGCCACCTCAGAAATATACATTGGAGAAACTATGGACACCATGCCAATGCCTGCCCCTCCGATAATTCTATAGACAATTAATGCATTGAAAGTACCTGCGAGTGCACAGCCAACGGCCGATACTGAAAACAATACTGCCGAGAGTAGCATTACCCTTTTTCGGCCATACTTATCAGCTAAACCTCCGGCAATGCTCACTCCAATTATTGAACCCAACAAAGCACAACCCACATACCAACCTTGTGCAATGGCTCCCAAAGAAAATTGCTCGGTCACTTCACTGATGGTCCCGGAAATAACGGCTGTATCATAACCAAACAAAAACCCACCAATAGCAGCGACTAAAGACAAGAAAACTATATAAGAATAAGCAGCGTTTACTTTCATCATTAACTTGATAATAATAAAGAATTGGACATAAAGAAATAGGTCAGCCTAATGATTAAAAATGCCAGGTAATTCCCAGTCAATATTCACATGGTAGGACAATTCACCTTCTGAAATGCGCAAAGGTGATTTAATATTGTTATGGTACAATTGTCCGGTTCCCAGGCCTTGAGGCATGGTAGCCTTTAAAGCAGCGGTAAGTTGAGCGATGGCATTAAGACCTATATTACTCTCCAATGCCGAGGTCATCCACCAGCCGGTATTGGTTTGGTCAGCAAGCTCAACCCATTCTCTTGTAGCTACAATACCACCTAGCAATGTAGGTTTAAGAATGATGTATTGAGGGACAATAGATTGGAGTAATGCTAATCTATTTTTTCTTCCACAAATGCCAATAAGCTCTTCATCCAAAGCTATGGGAATGGGAGATTGTTTGCATAATTTATTCATCTCCCGAATCAAACCCGGTTGAATCGGTTGTTCGATGCTATGGATGTCATACTCATTTAATTTATGGAGCTTATCAAGCGCCGTATCCGGTGTAAAAGCCCCATTGGCATCAACTCGAATCGTTATTTTTTCTTTTGAATATCGTTCTCTTATATTCCCTAAAATTTCACATTCTTGGTCAAAATTAATTGCCCCTATTTTCATTTTAATACAATCATAGCCTTGCTCAAGTTTTTGATCAATTTGACGCTCCATAAATCCCTTATCCCCCATCCAAACCAAACCGTTTATAGGAAGAGATAATTTGCCACTGAAAAAGCTATTTTGAAATATCTCCCGCTTACCTCCATGGATTAAGTCTAGCAAGGCAGTCTCGAGGGCAAATTGAATACTTGGAAACTCCCTAAGATCAAACTCATCTATCAGCTGTAATAGTATTTCTTGATTGGCCCGGAACTTTATTTGCTCCACCCTTCTCAAAATCAAATTGGCCTTATCCTGAAAATCCGAAACATCGTCTATGCTTAGGCCTTTTAATGGGCCGGCCTCTCCAATGCCGATGGCCTTTGGGAATTGGTCTGAACGAACTTGAATAAAATGGGTTAATTTATTTTTAAGTACTCCTCTGCTGGTTCCTGCATCAAACTTAAAATCCAAATTATAAGCAATAATGGAGCATTTAACTGTAAATATTTTGGTCATTTGTCTTTTTAGCTATAGTCAAATATGGTTATTTTCTTCCAAAGGATGAAAAGGGGCAATGCTTAAAGCAATTTTTTTTCCGGATTTTATTCCAATGGTTATCGAAGCCATAGAAACCGTGCATAATACCATGGTATTGCTTCGAAAGGGCTATATTTGCATCGTTTTTAAAAGAATGTTGAATTTCGAGAATTAATAATAACATGCGCATCGAAAGTGCTCCACAGTTGAAGGATTATTTCTATGATTTACCTGATGAATACATCGCCAAACATCCACTTGAACTAAGGGATAAATCTAAATTATTGCATTTTGAAAATGGTAAAATTAGCCATGAAAAATTCTCGAATATCTCAGCTTTGGTTCCTGCCAACAGCCATCTGGTATTTAACAATACAAAGGTTATTCCTGCCAGGCTTCACTTTCAAAAAGCAACCGGAGCAAAAATTGAAATTTTCCTGCTCAATCCCATTCTCCCTGCAACCCTTATTCAACAAAGCATGGAGAGCACCGGGCCGGTAACTTGGAAATGCATGATTGGAAACCTTAAACGATGGAAAGAAAATGAACTGCTTTCCTCCAAAATAGTTATCGATTCGGTAAGCTATGCCTTACAAGCAAAATTGGTCAATAGGGAAAACAGGGAGGTTGAAATGAGCTGGAGTCCTGATGACAAATCCTTCGCTTCCATCGTTGAGGCTAGTGGGGAGGTGCCGCTCCCACCCTACCTAAACAGAGCAGCCGAGGATGCGGACAAAGAACGTTATCAAACAGTCTATTCTGATAAAGAGGGGGCGGTAGCAGCACCCACGGCGGGACTTCACTTTACAGACCAAACCCTAACCGATTTAAAGGCCAAAGGAATATCAATAGAGTACCTTACCTTACATACCGGAGCAGGTACCTTTCAGCCAATCAAACATGACAACATCATTGAGCATCCGATGCACAGCGAGCAAATGGTGTTTACCAAAGAAAATATTGTCAATTTAATCGCGGCTGAAGGCAATATTATAGCGGTAGGAACAACTTCCATGCGCTCGTTGGAAAGTCTATATTGGTTCGGAGTTAATTTGTTACTTGGTAAATCAAAAGAGTTTCGAATAGAGAAATTGACCCCCTACCAGGAATATACAAGCCTTCCTAGCAAAAATGAAAGCCTTAAAGCCATTCTTGCATGGATGCAGGAAAATGATTTGAATCAGTTGATAGGGTCCACAGAGATATTTATTTTCCCGGGCTACGAATTTAAATTATGCAATGGGCTAGTGACCAATTTCCACCAGCCGGGATCTACATTAGTTCTTTTAGTAGCAGCTTTCACACATGGCAATTGGAGAGAAATCTATAAAGAAGCATTAGAGAATAACTACAGGTTTTTAAGCTATGGAGACAGCAGTTTATTGTGGAACAATAAATTAAGTTAGGTAGCTTATTGGGTATCATTCATTTTATAACAATTATCAGGAAGCCTATGTTAATTTTAAGATCGCTTCTCTTATATGGTTTTATCGCATTAATAATTAATAGTGCTGTTGCCCAAGTGGACACAGTGAGTCACTACAGTCAAAGTTTAAATAAAGAAATGCGGTATGCCATTACCTATCCGGAAGGTTATAAAGATTCGGAAGAACATTACCCGGTTGTTTACCTCTTGCATGGTGCAGGTGGCAATTTTAGCAATTGGCATAAAAGTGTTAAAAGTCCTGACCTATTACCTGATTTGGCGAACCAATACGAAATGTTGATTGTGACCCCTGAAGTGGGGCCTTTCAGCTATTATTATGACAGCCCCGTGCTCGATACTGTTCGTTATGCCTCTTATATTACAATTGATCTGATCAAAGAGATTGACGAAAACTACAAAACCATTGCAACTCGACAAGGAAGGGCTATCACCGGATTGTCTATGGGTGGGCATGGAGCCATTTTGCTAAGTGCAAAAAATCCGGATTTATACGCTGCAGCAGGGAGCATGAGTGGAGTAATGAATATTGATACCGAAGTATGGGATATTGGCGAAGAAAGAAAAGCGCTAAGAAAAAAGCAGCAAAAAGAAATGCTGGGAGAAATTAACTATGAGGCACCCTTTAGCCCTTATACGGCCGTAGGCTTGATCGGAAAAATGAAGCAGAATAATGTGAGTTTGATTATTGACTGCGGTACGGAGGATTTTCTATTAAACACAAACAGGCAAATGCACCAACTCCTTTTAGATGCCGGTGTTCCGCATGATTATATTGAAAGACCCGGTGCTCATAATTGGGAGTATTGGACAGAAGCCATTCCTTATCATTTTCTTTTTTTCCATGAACAGCTGAATAATTAATTGTCATCTATAATCATTGATCCAAATGACTTCTTACTAGAATTACAGCAAGCAGAAGTTGGTTAATATGGTAGTTGACCTGATCAATTATTATGAAAAAACTTCTTAATGATTCGCTTGATAAATGGGCCTCTTGTTTTTTTAATTTCATCTTTAAATACCACTCCAAAAGATTTCTTAACCAATGGATAAACTTCTTTAACTTGATTAGGATTAACTAAGCCTTCCTTCATCCTATCTA
>NZ_CAXBOC010000477.1:0-4259 GCF_963976465.1 uncultured Cyclobacterium sp.
TTTTTCATGGAGGTATTCTTCTATCAATAAAATATCTCCCAAATTATCCTCAACTAACAATAAATGATACCCTTCTTGATCCATTTCAAAATTTTCTAAAAATATAATTAATCCTAGGCTCCCAACTCCTTATACAGATTGAAATCAATTGTGTTATTAATAACGCCAATTCTTGCAATAAATACAATCAATGTACTTGGTATCTACCAATAAATCTGTAATTGGAATAAATATGATCCAACTACAACTCTTGTCTGAGTTAGATAATCTTTTTCGGAACAGTAAAGTAAAAAGTAGACCCTACACCTTCCTTGGAATCAAAACTAATCTTACCCCCTAAGTTTTCAATAATTTTCTTGCACATTGCCAAACCTATGCCGGAACCCGAATATTCACTTTTGCCATGTAGCCTAGAAAAAAGGATAAATACCTTGTCTTGAGATGTTAAAGGAATTCCTATACCATTGTCTTGTACAGAAAATTCCCATAATTCCTCCTTCTCCTTTGCAGAAATCTTAATCCTAGGTTTAGCGCCTTTGGATTGGTATTTTAAAGAATTGTTTATCAAATTAAGGAAAACCTGATTAATCGGAGAGGCCGGAACCTTCAATTTGGGCATGGATCCAATGGAAATTTTAGCTTCTTTTTGTTCTATTAAGGTTTTCTGCAGGTTCAATACATTAGAAATGATTTCTCCAATATCTGTTTCTTTCAATATTTCTCCTTCTCTCCCCACCCTGGAATAGGTAAGTAAGTCCATGATTATATTTCTCATTCGAGATGCACCATCCACCACAAAGTGCATGTACTGTAATCCTTTTTTGTCCAATATAGGAGAATATTTCTTCTCCAATAAATTTACAAATCCGGTGATCATTCTTAATGGTTCTTGCAAATCATGGGAAGCGATATAAGCAAACTGTTCCAACTCTTGATTGGATTGTTCAAGCGCTTTTGCCTTTTCGGTAAGTTCAGTGTTTAGGTTCGTTAAGATAGCCTCCTCTTTCTTTCTTTCCGTAACGTCTCTGGTCATTCCTACTAAGCCAACAATTTTATTGGATGCATTTTTAAGTGCAACTTTGCTGGTAAGAATCCACCGCAATTTCCCCTTTCTGTCAATAAAGGATTCCTCAAAATTTTTAACTGCCTGTCCTTCTAACATAACATGACGGTCAATTACGGTCATCTTTTTGGCTACTTCATAGGAAAAGTAATCAAAAACTGTCTTTCCTAAGGTTTCTTCTTCAGTTTCTGCCCCAAGAAAATCTTGATATTGGCTTTTATTGTTAATAATATGCCTGCCCATAAGGTCTTTGACATATATCCGAATCGGCAAATTGTCTATGATAGACCTCAATAGAAATCGCTCTTTAAATAAGGATTCCTCTGCTTTATGTTTTTCCGTTATGTCATAGCCTACCCAAATGTATTGGTAGGTTTTATCTCTATTGTCCTTAAAGGGAGTAATTACAGTATCAATCCAAAAAACACCCCTTTGTTTTTTAATTCCTTTGAGCTCTCCGCGCCACATTTCCCCATTAGAAACTGCTAACAGGCATTCTTTTAAGGCCTGATTTTCCTCGTAAATAGCTGTAGGAGATGCCTTGGAAAGTTCTTTCGCTTCATATCCCGAAACCTCTAAAAATTTCCGGTTAAGGTAATCTATCTTCTTACTTTCATTTAGAATAAGCACCATACATGATTCATCCAAGGCAAACCTGTAATCGGAAAGCTCCTTTATACTATTTACTAGCTGGTCCTCAGCTTCCATTTGACTGGTAAAATCGGCTACCTGCTCAATCATGCATGGCCTACCATTAATTACCAGAGGTTTGCTTTGCATTTTTGCAAAAAAGCTTTGCCCGGATTTAATGAAATGCTTGCATACCCTATGTTGAACTTCTTCATCATTTATCCCTGGACCAGTATTACAATGATTGGTAACGTATTCTTTATTTTGAACAATATCACTTATTAATAAACTTAAAAAAACTTCTTTGGTATAACCGTATTTTAAAATAGCCTCCTGATTGCAATCAATTATTTTCTGGCTACCACAATCCCAAATAATTATGGGCATGGGATTAGACTCAAATAGGTCCTTATAAATATTGGCGAAAGAGGATTCAACTACCGGCTTCTTTTCGATTGTACCAACGCGTTCCACCGTTCCTACGCACCTCAGCCTGTCATCCTTAGTATTTAAAACCTTGCCTTTAAGCCGTATGCTGCCCTGATTATTAAAATTAAAAATTTCATCAAAACCAATATTTTGGCTAATTAGCCTATGAAAGAGTTTTTGAATTAAGGCTTTTTCAGGTTCAGAAAAATGTTCAGCAAAATGAGAAATGGGCCCCGATTTAGCAAAATCAAGGCCCAGAATTTTTTGCCCCACGGGCGAAAATCTCAAGATTAGACTGGTAGGATCAAGTTCCCAAGCACCAACATCACAGGATACCAATACTTCAGACCAATTTAGATTTTCTTCCTCGTGAGCTGTCATTTCACATTATTCCTCCTAAATGGGATAATAAAAAATTATTTCCTAAATGCTCTCCCGGGCTTTTCTACCAGAAAAGAATCAATATTACCATTGTCTTGCAATGTCACATAGGCTGTCTTACCGTCCACTCCCCCAAACGCAATATTTGAAGGCTTTTCTCCGGACATTTTTATCTCTTTGAGAAATTCACCTTCTGGTGATAGCTTCACCACAGTACCCTTGCCATGTCTGGTTACATAAAGGTCTCCATCTAAGTCTACGCGCATGCCATCCATTCCAAAATCCTCAAAGGTGTGGATCAATCTCTTGTTTGAGATCTCCCCCGCTTCATTTAAGTCATATGCCCAAACATTTCGTTGTACAGATTCATTGACATACAAGGTCTTGTTATCGGGGCTAACTTCAATTCCATTGGTTGTACCCATATCTGCCTCTAACAATACAAATTGGCCATCAAGTCCAACTCTCCAAATTTGACCGGTACTTTCTTTCCAATTGGGATCGCTGGCAAACACGATATCGTTGTCCATAATGGCAATGTCATTAGGCTGATTTAACTCATCATGGTGCGCATAAACAGATATTTCTAAGGATTTCATGTCTACTTTCAACACATTGTGCCCGGTGTAATCAGCAATCAACATTTCTCCTTTGCTATTGAACCGGATACCATTTCCAGTACTCCCTTCAGGAAGGGTAACAAACAGCGATGCTTTGCCATCAGGAGTAACTTTACCTATGGTTCCTTCATTGCCAAAATTTACTACATAGAGATTTCCATCTTTATCTACCGCAGGACCTTCAATCCCCCCGGTAAATTCATTATTGCTTGTAAATGGTTGACTTACATACAAGTTTTCTTCTGTTTTCATTTCCTTACTTTCAGTTTTGGATGAATTTGATGAGCAGGCTCCTACAGCAACCAATAATGCCAAAAGGAACATGTGATTAACAATACTTCTTATCATTTTTTATTATAAAGGTAAGTACTAAAAATATGGGTAATTTTTAATGATCACAAGCTTTCAGACAAATTAGATCAGATCGTATACCAATCAATTTATTAATTTTTTCTAATTCATTATACATAATAAACCAATTTAATACTACTAAAATCCTAATGATCAAACAATCTAAAGTCAAAATTAAAAGCTTGATGAAAGACACTTAAACTTTCTAAAAAAGTTAAAGCTAAAAATTCGAAAACAACCCTAAAAAAACACTACTATTAAAACTCAAGACGGTTTTTCTCAGAAAAGGGACAAAATTTACAATCAAAAGGTACTACAAAAATATAAATTCAGAGTTTTTAGGTTTAAAAGGCCGGGGTCAGATTTATAAAAACGAGGATACAGATTAACCCCTTTGTAAGGGAACTAAGAACTTGTTTGAAATCCTAAACTTTAAGAACCAAAACCAAGATGCATACTAAAATCAGATATGCCCATTAAAATAGTGATGAGGCTTGTTCATCCAATTAATTTTGGAGAAAAAGTATTATTAATTTACCTTCATTGGATAAATTGCGAAATCTAAACCTATATCTAAAAAGATGAAAACGATGAAAAGAAGAAATACCATTAAAAAATTATTTGCCTCTTTGGCAGGTGTCGCCGGAATAAGTACAATAGCTAAAGCAAATACAACAGAATCTACCAGCACAGGAAAAGAAGCTTTCAACATTGTTGAAGATCAAAATGTACCATTGTTTTCCGGTTCCACCAAACAAGGAAATACTGTTTATGTGGCAGGAAAA
>NZ_CAXBOC010000478.1:0-4228 GCF_963976465.1 uncultured Cyclobacterium sp.
TAGGTGAATATGGTAAATGGGCCGGCGGCTTACTTGAGGGAAGGCTTCCACGTCATTCTTATCGAAATGACAAGTGGGCAGCTATTGATCAATGGAAGGCAAAGGCTATTAAAATCACTGAAGAGAAGTTAGCAGCGCCTGATTTGGGTGGAGTGCCTGAGGTTAAGGTTGACAATCAATTTGTTTATGATGGCCTTTCAATAGAAGAGCTCAGTTGGAAGCTTCCCACAGGAGGGGAGTCTCAAGGAATAGTTTTGAAACCGGACAATGCCAAAGGCAAATTGCCTGGTATTATGGCCTTTCATGACCATGGAGGTTGGAAGTATTTTGGGAAAAGGAAAATAACCCGAACAAGCGAGGAACGACACAGCATGATGGTAGACCACCAAAAAATGTATTATGAAGACCTGGCCTGGGCCAATGAAGTGGCCAAAAGGGGGTATGTGGTCATGGTATCCGATGCTTTTACCTTTGCGAGTAGAAGAGTATTGCTAAAGGATGTGCCGGAAAACTTACGGCAAGGCCTGAATGATGATAATCCGGAATTGCCGAAAAATGCCAAGGCTTATAATAAATGGGCTGCTTACAATGAAGACACCATGGCCAAATCCCTGTTTAGTGCCGGGACAAGCTGGCCGGGAGTGTTTCTAGCCGAAGACCGCAAAGCGCTGGACATATTGTGCAATCGTGAAGATGTGGATCCGGATAAAATAGGTTGCGGTGGGCTTTCAGGAGGAGGCATGCGTACGGTCTTTATGGGAGGCCTTGATCCGAGGATAAAATGTGCGGTTTGTGTGGGATTTATGACGACCTGGAAAGATTTGGTTCTGCACAAGTCCTTCACCCATACATGGATGACTTTTGCTCCCGGATTACCTCGGGAATTAGACTTTCCTGAAATTCTGGGCCTACGTGTTCCCCTGCCCACTATGGTGCTCAACTCCGTTGAAGATGGATTGTATACTTTGGAGGAAATGCAAAAAGCAGATAAAATATTGTCTGAAGTTTATAAAAAAGCCGGGGCAATTGACAAGTACCGCTGTACTTTTTATCCCGGAGGCCATCAATTCAATAAAAAAATGCAAGGAGAAGCATTTGATTGGTTTGACAAATGGCTAAAGTAAAAAAGCTTTTATTATCTTAAGGTTTTAAAATATTAAATTGACAATCCACCCCATTTTAATTGATTTATGAAAGACAACGCTATCTTTAAGAAGATTATTTTTGCCATCAGCTTGATAGGCCCGGGTTTATTTCTGATCGGATATAATATTGGAACAGGAAGCATAACTACCATGGCCAAGGTAGGTGCAGAATATGGAATGATGCTAACCTGGGCATTGCTGTTGTCCTGTATATTTACCTATGTGCTGATGGTGGCCTACGGCAAAACCACACTGGTCACCGGAAATACTGCCTTGTTTAATATCAAACATAAGTTGAAATACGGAAGTGTATTGGCGGTTTATATTATTATCGCCTTGGTCATTGGTGAGATAATGGCGCTAATGGGGATTTTTGGGATTATTGCAGATCTGATCCAAGAAGGTTCTAGGCTTATATTGGGAGGAGAAGGTTTCAGTACATTTTGGATTACCCTGGTGTTGGTGGTGGCTTTGTATTCTCTTTTTTGGTTTGGTAATTACCTGATTTTTGAAAAAGTATTGGTTTTTTTCGTGGCTTTAATGGTGCTTTCTTTTATTGTTGTTTTTGTTTTACTAAAACCGGATTTTACCACTATCGTTTCGGGTATGGCGCCTTCTATTCCCGATGAACCGGGAGTATTGCGGCTTATAGCAGCCATTGCTGGTACCACTTGTTCCGCTGCAGTTTTTATTATTAGAAGCACCGTGGTAGCAGAAAAAGGCTGGACCATAAAGGACCTAAAGCATGAAAAAAAGGATTCATTGGTTTCTGCTACCATGATGTTTATCCTTAGTGTAATCATCATGGCTGTGGCAGCAGGCACCCTGCATGTCATGGGGCTAAAGCTGGACAATACGGTAGAAATGATCAAATTATTTGAACCCATAGGTGGTGAATTTGCTGCGTTTATATTAATTCTTGGAATTGTAGGAGCAGGGATTTCCACAGTCTTTCCCATAATTTTAATAGCTCCTTGGCTAATCAGTGATTTTACCGGGAAGCCTAGGGATATCAAGTCTCCAATGTATAGATTATTGGCTTTTATTGGCATTTTGTTTGGTTTTGGCATGCAGTTTATGGAGGCAAGGCCCCCATTAATCATGGTCTTTTCCCAAGCCTTTCAAGCTTTTATTCTACCTGCAGTAGCCATTCCTGTTTTTCTCCTTATCAACAATAAAGAATTGATGAAAACCAATGTTGCGGGACTTAAAGAAAATATTGGATTGGTGGCGGTAATTCTCTTTAGCTTACTGACAGCTTATTTCGCTGTGGCAGAATTCCTTTAGAATGGATTGTAAAGCCTGTTGTCCGGCTTTAGCTAAAGTTATTAATTGAATTTTAAATTTTATGTTTCCTTATTACCCCTTGTTTTATTTGATTTGAGGGTAAGGTGCTGGTAACAAGATGTATACTAAATAATAAATGAAGATGAATAATAACAGAAGAGGTTTTTTGAAAAAGGCGAGTTTACTAGGTCTTGGAGCTTCCGGAATGACATATGTTCATGGAGTGGCCCGGGAGTGCCTGTAGGCCCCGGCCCTATGGATGATGTATTGGTTAAGGATTATGCACCCAAATCCACAATCATTGCTGAAGAAACCTTCATTCCTAAAGCGAAGTTTTCTGTTATTGATGCACACGTTCACCATTATAGCGAAATTGAAGCTGGAGGAAATCCTAAACAGGTCTTGAAAGACTGGGTGAAAACAATGGATGAAGTGGGTGTAGAAAAATCGGTGGTGCTTACTGTAGCCACAGGTAAGGAATTTGACAGGATGGTTGAATTTTATTTGACTGATTACCCGGATAGGTTTCAACTTTTTTGTGGCATCGAGATGGAAGGAATTGACAAGCCTGATTATCCAGAGAGAGCAGTAAAAGAGTTGGAACGTTGCTATAAATTAGGCGCCAAGGGAGTGGGAGAGGTGACGGACAAAGGTTTTGGTGTTTCTCGTGACCAGACTTTAGCTCCTGATGAAAGAATGCATGTTGATGACGATAGATTGGATCCATTTTGGGAAAAATGTGGAGAATTGAATATACCTGTTAATGTACACCAGGCAGACCACCCTTCAGCTTGGACGCCACCGGATGTGCATCAGGAAAGGACCCCAATATTTCAACAATTCAATAAGTATGACACAGATGGATTGACTTATGATCAGCTGGTAACTTATTTGCCCAAGTTACTGGTGAAGCACCCGGGAACTACTTTTATTGCTTGCCATATGGCCAACTTGGGCAACGATTTAAAGCGGCTCTCACAAATGCTAGATGATTTCGATAACCTCTATCTGGATATTTCTGCAAGAGATTACGAAATTGGAAGGCAACCAAGGTCTGCTGCAAAATTTATCACCAAATACAGTGATAGGGTCTTGTTTGGGACAGATATGGGACTGGACAAACAAATGTACCAAGCTTGGTGGAGGCTTTTGGAAAGTGCGGATGAGCACATGCCGGGCAGAGTGTGGTGGAGGTATTATGGTCTCGAACTCCCTGAAACTGTTTTGGAAAAATTATACCGAACCAATGCGGAGAAAGTGCTCAACTGGACCTGATTGGAAAACTAACCTGATTAGGTTTGAGACTTTATTACTGCCAAATATTTCAAGGACAAGGTCCATTTATTTTGTCCTTAGGTGTCAAACCGCGTAAACGGAAAAGGTTAAGAATACCATACTGGTTACCAATAAGATGAATAAAAGAGGGCTGATAAATTTTACCCATTTGTCAAATCCTATTTGTACCATCGCCAAAGCCGGTAATATCAAGCTTGTGGGGTTGATAAGGGCAAAAAGTCCCATTCCCAGCAGATAAGTGTCAACTATCGTTTCCCGCCCTATGTTCACTGTATCTGCTAAGGGAGCCATTATTGGCATCGTTAGCACAGCCATTCCTGAAGATGAAGGCATAAAAAAGGATAGCCCTCCATAAACAAACAACATAAAATTTGTAAATATTCCTTTGTTCATGCCTGCTGTGACATTGCTGGCATGAAATAGAATTGTATCGCTAATAAGTCCATCCTCCATTAATATGGTGATGCCCCGAGCGATACCAACAAGGAAGGCAACCCTAA
>NZ_CAXBOC010000479.1:0-4212 GCF_963976465.1 uncultured Cyclobacterium sp.
CTCCCATGATCACCAAAGCCTGGGTTTTTAACGCCGAACAGATCAAGGGGGTACCTCCAATAGCAAAAAGCTCGGAGATTAGCCAATGGGAAAAACTGAACAGGGTAGAAGGTCTGGTAAAAAACACCGGTGCCAGCATTTCACATGTCCATGGAAATAGCGCTTATTATTCACCCCTGGGGGATAATATTAGAATGCCCGAAAAGACACAGTTTAAATCTTCCGACAGGTATTATGCCACGCTTCTACATGAGCTGGGTCATTGGACAGGGCATAAGAACCGGTTGGATCGGAGTATTATGAACAGTTTTGGCACACAGGAATATGCAAGAGAGGAACTAAGAGCTGAAATCGCCAGCATGATGTTGGGAGCTGAGCTACAGATTGGTCATGATCCCGGGCAACACCTGGCCTATGTGGACAGCTGGATAAAAATTCTTACCGAGAAACCCTTTGAAATCCATCAGGCAGCTTCAGATTCCCAAAAGATCATGGATTACCTGATGGCCTTCGATAGAAAAAAAGAATTGAAACAGGTTGCTTCGAAAAGCTCCACATCGGATACTGAGCCTGTCGAAGTACCCGATGTGGTGCGGATACCAGAATTGTCCCAGCAGCCGGAAAATAAAGAACAAAAACAAGAAATGGAAACCACTTTAAAATTTGGAAGATGATCAAGGAAAAAACATTACCTATGAAAGACCTGAAAATATTTGGGATTTATAAAGATGGAAAGTTTACCATTCCTAAGGAACAGGTACAAGCGTTGCAGGAAGGTAAAATGACGGATGTAGTAGCCTTGAAAAACCTGAAAGGAAAAGATATACAAATAGACAACCTTCCGGCCAGGCTTTCCATTGTAAGAGGGGTTGATGGAAACCCTTCTTTAAGAATTGATCCGGTGTACAAGTCCCCCAATTCCCATCCAAAACTCTCTACGGAGGAGAAAGAGCGACTTATCAGGGCAGAGATTGCCAATATTCGTAAAAACTATGTCGACAAAAATGGGAATGTTAGGACGGAAATCATTGCATATGATAAAGATACCAAGCAGTTTATGAGCTATGATCCCAGGTCGGTGAAGGCACCTGAAGCTGTCAATAACCAAAAACTAACAGCAGAGCAAAAAAGGAAATACAAGGAAGGGGAAATGGTGGAATTGCCTGATGGCACTCAGTTTCAGTTCTCCACTTCAGATCGAAAAGGTGTGCGGTCCAACCGAAATGGTTTGGTATTGTCTATCCTTTTGGATGGAGGCTTATCCTATTTATTGCTTACAGGAATAGGCAGGATGTTGGGTAAAAAAAGTGGTGAGGAACAATCCTATTCAAAAGGTTATCAGGATGCACTCCAAAAGGTACAAAAGCAAATTGAGCGAAGAATTGCGCTAAACCCTAATGATAAGGATGCCTTGAGGGATAGGAATAATGTCCGAGAAGAAATGTCAAAAGTTGGAACCCAACCGGCTAAATATCAGAATAGGAGTGGTGATGAAGTAAAACGCTTTAACTCCATAGATACAGAAGAAGGTAGGAATCCAAATAAGAAATCAGAAAACGATGAACACCGTCAGAGAAAAATTTGAGCTGTTGGAAAGCCTTGGGGTGAGTAGGGAAGTACATCAGCTGTTTTCGGAAGTTTTGCGGGAAGATGAAAAAGGCAGGTTGATTGCAGATTACCTTAATGAACATGGAGGTGTGGTGGATCGTGAAGTTATTGCTGTGCTTAATCATAAATTGTCCTCCAGGGGAGTCCTTTATTTCTCACCAGCTGAGCCTGAAAACGTCAGGGCACTGTATATATCTGATGCATTTATGCATTTGATTTACCTGGTACAAAGAAAAATGGGGTGTGTGAATTTCGCTTATGCTGCTTTTCTGGCCATTGGAGCTAAAATGGATAAAAGACTAATTTTAAAAGGCGTTGAACAGTACCCAAAGGGAGTAAAAATTTATACTGTATTTGGTCATTCCCTGTTAAGTCGGATCAGGGACTGTAAGGTTCAACATTGGCTGAAAGGTGAGGATTGCCTTTTTACGATTGCAGACAATAGGGTAGTTGCATCCTTTAAAGGGAAGGAATTCTGTATGCCAATAAGGGAGTTTTCATTAAGAAATCATTGCAGGCAGGTAGGGCAGAGACAAACGGTAAGCACTTGTAAACCTTTTGATAAAAATATTGATAATTTTTATATGTTTTATTATTTTTAAGATTACAAATACGATATTATTTTAATTTAAATACCGTTAAAATTTTAAATATGCAATAAACATTCTTTTAATGTTTTGAATAAGAATAACCAAATTGACCTACCGTTATGAGAAGATTAAAGACACTCTTTTTTTATGCTTGCATTTTTTTAGCAATCTCTTGCAACAATGAGCCTCATGAGGCCCCCCTAGTGGAAAAAACAGCCCGGATAGAAATTGCTTTTGAAGGAAGTGTTGAACAGTACCTCGTTAATTTCGGAGTTCATTCCCTCTACAAGGGCCAAAGCGGTTTTGTCAGTGCCACCATCGTTCAGCCCAGTGAGCTGGAATGGACACAGATCATCGAACAGGCCAATACCTTTAACCTTTCCACCTCCGCCACCTTTTCCGAGCTCGTAGTTGAATCAGAAGAGCCTGTTCATACATTCGGGTTTAATTTTAATGTGGTTCACACAGGTGATATTCCCACTGAAGACTTCGAGAATTTAAGAGCTACTATCAAGGTTTTTGGAGACAATGCTGAGATCCAAACCTTCCAATATACTGCTAAACCGGTAGGGGAGGTCTCGGAGGTTTTGAGTGAGGTGGTGAGGTTTTGACTGTTTAAATAATTCAGCAAATTTTGATTTTGTTTTAATTTTTTCCCATCCATATTTTGGGTTTACTTTAATAAATTTTGCATCAATAAAAAATATATGTAGCTGAGATTTAATAATTGGAGTGATGGTCATTATTTTTTGAATGGGAAAGCTAAAATTGACCTAGTTTTTTCGAGGTAATAAAAGCGTTGCAAAGCTAGAGAAATAAAAGTTCTTAACTTTGTACTCATTAGCCAACCGTTTTATGCTTTATTAGTTTTTTATCGTCGGAACTGCAAATGTTCTCGGAATTAAATATATCAAGAAATTCTTGATATAGCCTTAGCTGCAGTTGGTCAAATTTTACCCTATCAGAAAAATATCCGTAAAAAAGTAATCTATTTTCATGAACATTAAGGGAAATATAAAACATGGAAAGGTAAAATTCATGATCGATTATTTTTCTATTATTATCCAAATGTATTAAAATACTTAAGGAAGATTGTATCAAAGCTCTAACTCTTGCAAAACCTTGGGATAAGGCAAAATCGGAACAGTCACCAAGCTTATTTCCTCTTTCAGAACTGTTTAACGAGTCCCAATCATCTGAGGAATAGGCTGTTTTTAACACTTGATAGAGTTTTTTGATTTTTTCAATAAGGTTTTCGTCTCCATAGTTTTCTGAAAAAGATAGTTTTGATTGAATTCTAAATTGTTTCAATAATTTGAAAAATACATTTTCAAAAGATTGAATTTGAAACTGTATATTCTGAAGTTCTAGTTGTTCTTTTTGCCCTTTAATTTCTTGCCGGGTATCCTTAAGCTCTTTAATGTTATTTTGAATTTCAATTTGTTGTTGGATGATGGAGATTCTCTGTCCTAGGAATGCAACAAATACAAATAAAACCCCGGCCAATGCGGCAAATGTCCCTGAAACACCGCCTATAAAAGAACCATGGTCAGTTTCAAGCCACGATTCATTCTTAATTAAAACATCATAGGCTACATCGCCTACAGGAATCAATGTCAAAATTACAAAAAACCAACCTAAATATGAATAAATCATGATTTGGGTTTCAAGGGAAGAAATTTTAGCCTCCATATCTTTCATTTCTAAATCTAATAATTTTCTAGCAAACTAAATAGCTCTTATATTTTACGCAGGCTAGTATTAATATTTTTTATCTATAGAAAACTGTCTATAAAAGATTAACTCCCTTTCTGCTTATTAAAGAGCACGAGAGGTGTTTTTTGATTTATTTGAGGTTTAGATGATGATTTATAAGAAATCAGAGGCTAACTATTATTTATTTTAATAATTACGGAGATGTAGCGAATCAATGACTCACCAAAGGTATGGGCTATTTTTTCACATGCATCCGAGATGATTTTCAGAAGTATACCAAGGAACTACGGCATAATAG
>NZ_CAXBOC010000480.1:0-4205 GCF_963976465.1 uncultured Cyclobacterium sp.
CGTAGGGAGACCAAAAACTCTCCTTTATCACCATATACATGTACCGGCGAACGTTGTTCACTGGTGTTTCCATCGCCAAAATCCCAGAACCAACGTTGGGGATTACCAGCTGATAAATCCATAAACCTAATTGGGTCTATTGCCAATATCCCATCTGCTGACTCTTCTTTCATTCCGGTATTGTCCAATACATAATCGAAAGAAGCATTCAATGCCTCTTCCGGAAGAATCACCCTTATAGTGAGGGGAGCGGACCAACAATCCAAAGATTTTGGCTTCACACTTAAGTAATAGACTCCCTCATTGAACAAGGTGAACATGTCCTCATTTATATATTCCTCTCCTGACTCATTTTCTAGTTGGTAATCATATTGCTCTGAATCATAATCGGTAATAAATCCCCTTATATCCGGAAACAAATCGGGCTGACAACCATACATAGGGCTAAGCACTTCGAGATCAGGGTAAGCAGGATAGCTGATTGTAATGGGCTCAGCTACCAAGGGACAACCATCTGAGGAAATGGCTTGGGCATGAAAAATTCCCGCTTCTTGGACCAATAGACTTGCCGATGATTCTCCCTCTATCTTTTGTCCGTCTTTAAACCATTCGTATTGTTGATTTTCTCCTAATGAAAAAATGCTCAATTCAACAACCTCACCCGGGCAAGCCTCCTTACTTAATAGTGGAAGCTGATTGACCATGATACTTATTGGTTCAGGCTCGTCCATCACATCCAACAGAATAGCGCTTCCATTTGAAGTTTTTCCGTAATTATCCGTAAGGGTATAATAAACCTGCAATTTATCCCCTTTGAATTCGGGATGGGGCACAAATGAAAACGCTGTCCCGACACCGGAATATTTAAAAGTACCTTCATTGGTGACCAAAACCGCTTCATCCGTGTTGCATCTGCCCGAAAGGCAAGGGTCTGTCTCAATTTCCATAATTTCATCCATGGATTCAAAAAACCTGAGACAGCTAACCCTGGAGTCTATATTGGGTAATGTATGGTTCTCCTCCGGTATTTCAAGAAAATTCTCCTGTCCCAAACATACACCTACATTTTCTATATCTTTTGTTGTGGGTTTCTTTAAATTGTCTTGATCGGCCACCTCCACCAATAAATTCCTGATTTCATGAATATTGGTCTCTCCACCAGTGGAGCCGGCAAAACCTATTTTCAAGGTTTTGGGTGAAGGGTAGGGATAATCTACATTATCTATTAATGTTATTTGGCGGGGATTACCATTTTCAGTAGTGAAAATCATTTCTACATCTAAAAAATAACCCGCATCACCATGCTTAGGTCTTAGCTTAAAAATCACTTTGCGGTAACCTTTTTGATCGGGCTCTTCCGCTCGCCCTGTTCCTGTGCCACCAGAACTGATGGGGAACTGCTGGTCCTCCGGCAAACCATAGGTACCTCCTTCATTGGTTTTAACTCCGGTGATAAAATGATAACCATTGTATACATGCCCCGGCCCCCTAACCACTACAGCGTTTGGATGCAGCTGATTTATTCCGGAGGAAAAACCTCCAATTTTATTTTCAGAATTATTTCCGAAATTCCCAAAACTATCGAATCCCACTCCTAGATAAGCATTGGTCAAACCGGGGCTATCGACATTCATGGCATAACCCAAAGACCCGCCAAATGCTCCGGGGGAAAAAGAGTTAGATTCACCATCAAACAAGAAGACAGTCATCCCATCTGCTCCTGTACCACCATAGCTAAAATATTCAAAGGAAGCTTTAACCCCGAAACTGGAAGAAAATGGGATGTCAATGTAAACATAGCCTTTCTGATCCATCACCGCATTTGTAAGCCTCAGCACCCCATCTCGGATGACAGCATTCCCGCCCAATACAGTTTCTTCCCGTTCAATCTCCTCCTGAAAAGATTCACAATAGGGAAAACCCTGTTGCGCTTTCAGGTTAAAAGAAAGCATCATTACAATTAAAGAAAATCCAATAGATACCTTCATAAGGTTAGCAAGCTTGCAGCTTCTATAAAATTAAAATGAGTACTCCCAAATGCATCCATTGAATAAGCACATTTACAGCATGGCTTTTATCGGCATTCTACCAAACTGAAACTTAAAAGAACAGCCTTTCTAAACAAGTTTTTCTCTGCTCAAAATTGATTAATGAATCTATCTCTATTAATAGTATAACATTATCCTGAAAACAACAAAATGAATTCTGGAATAGGCAACTATGGGGTTATTCAATTCTACAAGAAATAAATAGAAACTTAAGATAGCCAATAAAAAAATAAATAAAAAAGGCTTCTTCCTGATAGTTAGGAAGAAGCCTTAATATTATAAGTGTGTAAATTCTCTTATTTAAGTATGGTCTGTTTTCTATCGGGACCGACAGACACCATTTTAATAGGAACCTCTAATTCTTTTTCCAGGAAGGACACATAGGTTTTCAGCTCATCGGGGAATTTTTCATAATCATCAATTCCATCCAAGCTACAATTCCAGCCTTTCAAGGTTTCATAGACCGGTTCAATTCCTTCAGTAGTTCCATTCAGGTATTGTTGATCCGTTTGGTTTCCATCTCCAAGTTTGTACTCCGTACAGATTTTGATTTCTTCAAAGCCATTGAGCACATCAGCTTTCATCATAAACAATTGGGTTACCCCATTGATCATGATTGAATATTTCAATGCGGGAAGATCAATCCAACCACACCTCCTGGCCCGGCCTGTAGTGGAACCGAACTCATTGCCATCTTTACGCATTTGCTCCCCATCGGCATCAAATAACTCTGTAGGGAAAGGACCACTTCCAACCCGGGTAAAATAAGCTTTGAAAATTCCGAACCCCTCTCCTATGGTGGAAGGAGCCACACCCAAGCCTGTACAAGCACCTGCAGCCATGGTGCTGCTGCTTGTTACAAAAGGGTAACTACCAAAGTCAATGTCCAAAAGCGAACCTTGAGCTCCTTCAGCCAAAACTTTTTTACCTGATTTTATGGCAGCGTTCACTTCAAATTCCGTCTCTACAAGCCTGAGGGATTTAAAAAACGTAACAGCCTCGAAGAAATCTTCCTCCAGGGCATCAAGATCTTCTAATCCAAAATCATAATAATTCAAGATTGACTTGTGCCGTTCGACCAAGTCATGGTATTTCTCTTTGAAATCCGGAGACAACATGTCCCCTACTCTCAAGGCCACCCTGCCAATTTTATCTTGGTAAGTTGGTCCAATTCCTTTTAAGGTTGAACCAATTTTTTTATCACCTTTGGATTTTTCATAAGCGGCATCCAAAAGTTTATGGGTAGGAAGGATAATGGTGGCCTTTTTGGAAATGGCCATATTTTTATTAAAATCAATATTGAATTTTTCCAAATTCTTGATTTCTTTCCTTAAAACTACAGGATCCAGCACTACGCCATTGCCTATTATATTCTGGATATTTCCCCTGAAGATCCCGCTGGGAATTTGATGCAAAACATGCTTTATCCCGTCAAACTCTAAGGTATGGCCGGCATTGGGTCCTCCTTGAAATCTGGCTACCATTTCATAGCTCGGCGCTAGATAGTCTACTACTTTACCCTTGCCTTCGTCACCCCACTGGAGACCTAAAAGAACGTCCATTTTCATTTTATTTTTAAATAAGTATTACTGCCTTCTATCAAAACAAGCCGTGAAGATTGTCATGTTTGTAAAAATTTACAACTTCCCGGCTAAATTTTATTGAATAAAAATGGCTTTTAAATTATTTTACTTGATCTAACGCCTCCTCAAGTGTGTCAGATACATTAAATATATTATTGAGTTTGGTAATAATTAGCAGCTTTTTAACATGCTCTGAAGGAGAGGCCAAAAACACTTCCCCATCCGCATTTCTCATTTTTGTCAGTACTGTGATCAGCACTCCTATACCGCTAGAACTAATATACCTGACCTCACTAAGGTCAATGATGCAGTTTTTCACTCCATCTTGCAAGCCGTCCGACACCAAGCCAACCATTCGAGGGCCTGAATCATCTCCAATCAAATCACCTTTGATTTTTAATAACAAAGAATCATTTTCTATCTGGGACTGAAATTCTGCTTTCATGAATTATAATTTATTTTTTTGCTTTGCCTTCAGTAATACCAACTCTATGTTCACAATTTTCATCGGTACAATTTCCGTAAAGTAATAAAGAGTGATGAATGATATTAAAATTCAATACCTCTCCTACTG
>NZ_CAXBOC010000481.1:0-4196 GCF_963976465.1 uncultured Cyclobacterium sp.
ATCTGTCCTATTCGTTCTCCCTGTGCTATGCTTTGGCCAATTTCCGCATCTAAAAAGCCCAATTGACCGTCGGCAGGTGCCCGTACATTCAAATGATCAAGGCGTTCATAAACCATGGACAATGTTTTTTCCATCCGCTCCAAATCTGTATCAAGCCCTTTTAAGGAAGTCTCCCGTAATTCATTGTCCTGCTCTGTCTGAAGTTTTACAATCTCATATTGTTTTTCAGAAAGCTCATAATTCTCCTTGGCTATAAGGTATTCTTCTCTGGAAATCAACTCCTCCTCATAGAGGGATTTATTCTGCTCGTAGTTTCTTTTAAAACGGTGTAAATTAGTGCTTGCAGTTGCTAAGGATTTCCTACCTTCCACTTGCCTGGAATCAAAGGTTAATTTTGTGGAACGAAGGTCATTCTGCTTTAAGGCCAGGTTACTTTCGCTTGCGAGAATTTGTTCATACAGACTTCGGTTTTCTAAAGTCAAAATAATGTCACCTTTTTTCACAATAGCCCCTTCTTCTATCAATTTTTCTGTCACACGACCTCCTTCATAGGCATCCATATAGATAGTTGCAATTGGAGCCACCCTGCCATTGATGGTAATGTAATCGTCAAATTTACCTTGCTGAACTTCTCCTATGGATAATTTGCCTTTTTCAGTTCGGAAAGTGGAAACAGTATTGGTAAACCACAGCTGATAGCCTGCAAAAACCAGCAGTGCTGCCAAGGCAATATATCCGTAGTGTTTGGGTCTTAAACCTCTTTTCTTTTCAAGTATAATATCCATAATGTTATTGAATGTTAAAAAGGGACAATCCCCTATAAAAATCGATGGTACTGTTATTCACTTCTAAGCGCAAGCCGACTTCCAAATTTTCATTCTGTGCTGCCGAGAATAAGTTTTTAGCACTTGTAAGTTCTAATATACTTACAAGCCCCTTCTCATACCTCTTTTGAGCAATGACAAAGGTGAGTTCCTGGGCCTTTATTTTCTGACGGCTTTGTGTGTATTCATTCCGTAAAGCTTTGTTTTCTACCACCAATTGCTGAATATCATTGTACACTTCCTGTTTTTGAATTTTCAAGTTGTTTTCTGATCTTTGAAGTTCAATTTTGCTTTGTTTTATTCGTGACCTTGTAGACCATCCCCTACTGATCGGAATATTTAAACTTAGTCCTATAGTCCTGTAGGTATTGTCCCTGATCTGATTTCTAAACTCGATCGTATTGCCTAAAGTGTCTCTGGTTGTTTGAAAATACCCGGTACCAATATTGGCAAATAGAGAAATCGAGGGATATAAATAAGCACGAGAAACATCCACTTGTTTCTTTGCGGCACTTACCCGATACTCCTGTGCTTTAAGCATGGGCAAAAAGCTTTCAGCTTGTTGGTAAATGGAGTCAGTATGAATGGATTGAAAAACCATCTCAAAACTATCTTCTTTCTTTTTACTTTCTATTGAGAAGTTTTCTCTTTCCTCCAGGTTCATAGCTGCCATCAATTCAAGTTTGGCGATGGCTAGTTTGTTTTCACTTTGGGTAAGTCCCAGTTTGTCTGACAATAAAAGGGATTCTGATTCGTATAGGTCAGCACCTGCTTTTAGACCCAATTCGATTTGTCTTTTTACCAAATCATAATTTGCCTGCGAAGCCATCACCTGTTCTTTTCCAACCGCTACCAATTCTTCAAAAAAACGAACATCGTAAAACGCACGCATCACTCGAAAAGCCAGCAGATACTTTTGTTGCAAAGTTTCCTGAAGACTCGATTCATAAATAAATCGCGAAGTTTTAATGGCATTTAATTTTAAAAACCCCTGGAACAAATCAATTGAAGAATTTAAAGAATAACTATTAGAGAAAAACTCGTTGGTGACCACATCATTTGTAAAGGGGTCGGTACTTCTACCATAATTTACATTATAACCAGTATAGGCATCTATTTGGGGAAGAAGATTTCTTATAGATTGCCTATAATTTTCATTTTCAGCTTGGGAAACATATTCAAAATCCTTTACTTCAAGGTTATGTATCAAGGCATAAGCCACGCACTCTTCCAAAGACCAGGCTTCCTGGGCATGAACCTTCAAGGTGAAAAAACTTAGTAGAAGTAGAAATGCTTTTAATTTTAGTACCATAGGTTAATATTTCTGACAAACACCTATACCAGCCACATGCCAGAAAATTCACTCCTCTGATTTACAGATACTTACATTGTTTTTGTATAAAAAATTGTGCTAGGATGTAAAATAATTGTACGTGATTTGTCAAAAATTTTGACACTTTTTAGCAGGTTGTACAACTTATTTATAGTTTTAACTTGAGTTCGAGGTTAAGAATTTTATAAAAAACGGATTAAATTGTCACTACTAAGCCTTTTTAGGGGATATTGAGGTGAGAAAGGGTGTGTCAGTCTCGCTTTGCTGAAAATTCCCACGGCTTTCACTATGTTAAGCACTCTCAAAGCCTGCAGATAACAATTTTTTGAAAAATTGGGTCGAACTCAAGTATTTAGAAACCTAAAAATTTGAAATACAGATGATCGATGCTAAAATCCTTGTGATTGATGACAACAAGAGCATGTTAAGTGCTTTGGAGATTCTATTACAGTTCGAATACAAACATGTGTCCACACTTTACAATCCCAACAAAATTCCATCTTATCCTGGTTTCGCAGATTTAGATATTGTTTTGTTGGATATGAATTTTTCTGCGGGTGTCAATTCCGGCAATGAAGGACTTTTTTGGCTCAAACAGATCAAAGATAAAGCCCCTTACATCTCTGTAATTATGATGACAGCCTACGGTTCTATAGACCTGGCTGTAAAGGCAATTAAAAATGGAGCAGTAGATTTTATTTTAAAACCCTGGAGCAATGAACGTATGCTGGCAACCGTCAGGTCGGCTCACCAGCTGCGAAAATCTCAAAAGCAAGTCATAGAACTTCAAAAGAAAGAACACAACCTTAAACAGGTAATCAATCAACACAACCATGCGATAATTGGTCAATCTGAAGCCATAAAATCAGCATTGAAACTTACAAGGAAAGTAGCCCAAACGGATGTAAATGTATTAGTAACGGGTGAAAATGGAACCGGTAAAGAGCTTATTGCAAGGGAAATACACAGGTGTTCACAAAGAAGAGGAGAAATATTTATTGGGGTGGATATGGGATCTATTTCAGAAACCCTCTTTGAAAGTGAACTATTCGGTCATATTAAAGGAGCATTTACTGATGCCAAAGAAGAAAGAACTGGAAAATTTGAAGCTGCAGATGGCGGCACCTTATTCCTGGATGAAATTGGTAACCTTTCGTTAAAAATGCAGACCAAATTGCTTTCCGCTATCCAAAACAGAACCATTGTGAAAGTTGGCTCAAATAAACCTGTTCCGGTAGATATAAGACTCCTTTGTGCTACGAACTGTGACCTGGAAAAAATGGTGAGTGATGGGCTTTTTAGGGAAGATTTAATGTACAGGATCAACACCATACATGTAGATGTCCCCCCTTTAAGAAATAGAGGAGATGACATCATGGTATTGAGTCAATATTTTTTAGAGAAATTCATGCATAAATATGGGAAGCCTGGCCTGCGTATCAATCAATCTTCAGAAGATAAACTCATGAAATACAAGTGGCCTGGAAATGTTCGTGAGTTACAACATACCATGGAAAGGGCTGTGATTCTCAGTGAAGGTAATGTGTTGAAACCATCAGACTTTTTTTTAAATTCAGCAGCCATATCCTCTTTTGATACCTTCCCTGGTTCTTTGGAAGAAATGGAAGCCTTAATGATAGAGAAAGCCTTGAAGGACTGTGAAGGAAACTATACCCTTGCTGCAGAGCGTCTTGGTATATCCCGGCAGACCTTGTACAATAAAATAAAGAAATCCAGAGATTGATGGCCAGCAGAAATTTTTATTTTCAAGTGATTACCAGGATACTAATTATTACTTTAGTTGCTTTAGGAGCTGCCTGGTTTTTAATCCGCCAATGGTTTTGGCTCAGTGGCGCAATGGTTTTAAGCATTGGTTTTCAAACTTATTATCTGATCTCCTATATAAATAAAACTAATAGAAAAATCGCTTATTTTTTTGATGCCATCAGGAATGAAGATTTCACACTTCGGTTCCCGGAGAAAGTTCCTATTTTTTCTTTTATTATGAAAGTTAAATTTGGGTTTTCTTCAGATGATAG
>NZ_CAXBOC010000482.1:0-4177 GCF_963976465.1 uncultured Cyclobacterium sp.
GTTTTATGCGCTATTTTGACTTCTTTTGGCAGGTATTTAGGGATTAAATCATTGAAATGCTGGTCCGAAAGGATTTGCATCATATTTTGAGAGCCTACCACCTTGCGCCTGGCAATGGCTTCCATGACAAGCATCATGTCAAGGGCCGTAGTGGTATTGCTTAGGCCTGCATCATAGGCTTTGAGATCCTCTACACCTCTAAGGATCTGAATGTCTTCAGCCCCTAATTCACGCATCAATTGTGTAACATTTGCCGCTCCCACCTTCTCTATCAGAATATTGGTGGCCAAATTGCTACTTCGAACAATCATCTCATACATCAACTCATATAGGCTTGCCTTCTCACCTATTCGCTGATACAAGGCCTCTTGACTATCTACACCCAAGTCCATTTTGTAAAGGCTTCCATCAAGTATACTTTTAAATGAATTTCGAATCATGACTGAATCCTGCAAAGAAAACTTTCCTGCTGCTTCCTGCTCCAATAGTGCTATCATAACCGGGGTTTTCATGGTGCTCGCTGCATGGAATGATTCTTTCTCATTGAGAAACAATTCATTTTCATCACCATCCAATGACCTGAAAGCAAGGGCAAAATCCCCTTCTGTTTCATTTATTAGCATTTTTATTTCTTCCTCTAGCTGAGTCAGTTTTTTTTCTTCGTTACCATAATTACATGATAATAGAAGGACTAAGGGGATTAGCAAGTGAATTTTCATAGGAATAGGTCAGTTAAAGTAAAACAAGAACCCAGGCCATTACCGCTAAAAAAGCCAATATTGGTCCAAGGAAAATAAAGAACAGGCCACCGGTACGAAAGTCTTTCTGTTCCACCAAGCCTGTAGCAAAAGCAATGGCATTTGCGGGGGTGGACACAGGAAGCAATAATGAACAAGAGCAACTTATCGCAACCATCACAGGGCCGGCAATTCCGTATATCCCCGGCAAGGCCAAACTAAGAGGAACCAAAATTGAGGCTGCTGCAGTATTGCTCATTACGTTGGAAAGTAACACTGCTACTAAACAAAAGACAATGGCGATAAAAAGCCTAGGTAAGGGCAAGGCGTTAATTTTCACCATGACAATTTCGGCCAGCCCCACTTCTACCAGCGCAATGCCAAGGGCGAGTCCTCCGGCTACTAACATCAGGGTATCCCAAGGCAGGCTTCGTACATGTTCAGAATGGATGACTTGGGTCATGGTGAGCAATACTATGGGGATGGCAGAGGTGGCAGCAACAGGTATGCCATGCAATGGCTCTGTTAACCACATCAAAACAGTAAACGATAAAGTGAATATAACGGCATTCTTTTCAAAAGGCCTGACCTTACCTTTGCCTTTGGGAAGGAGTGATAGGTCAAGTGTTACCGATGAAAAGTCTCTGGTTTTACATAGGAATTTCCAAAAAAGCCAAACCAATATCAGTCCGGTAGGAAAGCCTACCACCATCCAATCAATAAAAGTGATATTTACCCCTTTCTCTTGTAAAGCGCCTACTGCAATAGCATTGGGCGTACTTCCAATGATCGTCCCGATCCCTCCTACAGAAGCTGCAGCCGGTATGGCCGTCAATAAAGCTTTACCATAGGGAGAGTCTTTTCCAATTATCCGCACCAGAGGTAAAATCGAAGAGATCATCATGGCTGTGGTTGCTGTATTGGACATGATCATACTGGCAATGGCCGTGGTCATCATCAAGCCAAGGAGCAAACCTTCAGGCTTATGACCGAATTTTTTGACCGTGAATTGAAAAAGCTGTCGATCAAGCTCTACCAAACTCATGGCTTTTGCTAAAAAAAAGCCACCGAGTAAAAGCCAAATTACATTGCTTGTCCAGGTACTCACATAGAGTTCCGGGGGCATGGTTTTATCAAAAAAGAAATCTGTGCTAAACCCAAGTAAGAGGGTGGCAATAATAAAGATTCCCACAGCAAAAGGAGGTAAGGCTTCAGAAATCCATAAGCCTATGGCCAAAATACTGATAAAAAACACAAAATTGACGGGTGCATCGTATCCTATCTTGCTAAAAAAATAGCTAATTAAAAGTGCTATCAGAAAATTTCCTACAAAGGTAGAAGTACTAAAAATCCAATTTAACTTAAGCTTCCTGTATAGATTTCTGGCACCACTTCTAGAATCAGCTTCAAACATGAACAAATAGAAATTTAAGAAAAAACAAGGTTAGGTTCCTTTGTGAGTAGGTGATCGAGATCTCCTACTGGATCCGAGGCAACCACGAAGCAATTTAAACCGAAATATGGAATACATTAATGATTAGGCACAAAATATCAGGACAAATCTTACAAATCGGGATAGTCCCTTTTTATAAAGGGCAGTAATACCAGTAAATATTGGAATAATAGTGCAATGAAACTTTTTATAGTGCTTTAAGACAGCTATACCGCCAAGGCATACTATCATTGAAGTATTCCAATATTAAAAAAAGCGCTATAAACTACCCATTGAAATAATACATTTTAAGAAAAAAGGCAAGAAAAAATCCAAACAGCAAAGGGGCTGCGTATATGCCATCAAATATTCAATAAAACAGGAGTGATAGAAAAATTAACAGCTTTAATACACTTCTGATAAAATCATTTTTTCATCTTTTTTATTTCAAAGGCCATGGTTACGACTCCATGGCCTTTTTTATATAATTTGGTTAAGGAGGAAATTGGATGGTGGGTTGGAATTATTGTTTTAAACTTGCCGGTTCAAGCACCATCCACCTCCAACCACAACTTAGTTGAAGATTACCTGTCCATTATGGGCTAGGTTTTAAAGCTAAACATAGCATGACTGGTTGCGGGATAATCGTTGAATTAAAAATTTTTAGGTTTTGGAACCAAATTTGTGTTAGTTTTGTCAACTTAATTCAAATGGGGCTGACCGGTTTTGACAGTAGGAGTGAAGATTGGGCTCGCATGCAGGCTGGAGTATGTACGGCCTTGAAAGATTCATACAAATCCTAATTGGCGAAGATAATTACGCCATGGCTGCCTAATCTTACCCTTAGGGGAATAGATAATGCTTAAAGGGTTGAGCTTCGATAGATGCTCCCCGGCCACATCCCGCCATCCGTTGCGCTGTCCGGATGGATTTGGGGTGTCGACTTGACAGTGCTGCTCTCTGTGATGCTGCTAAGCAGGGCTAAGATCAGCAGATAAGCCGAAAGTAGGTGTGTCAACCAGCGGCTTTCGGTCGACAATTCAATAGTTGACTAAGCATGTAGACGGTACGGTGTTTCCCTATCTGGACGCGGGTTCGACTCCCGCCAGCTCCACAAAAGAAGCCCTGATTACTTTAAAAAGTAGTCAGGGCTTTTATTTTTTGTTCTGGGGCGGATTATGGGGCGGAATGTTTCAGTCTTTAACGGTCCGGCTAAGGTTTATTTTTTCCATAATTTCAACGATCAAAAAAAATGCAAAAAAAGAATTCAAGATGAGCAATTACCTGTTTCTATTCAATACTCTAAAATAACCAATTTTTTCACGGTTTCCATTTCTTCAGGCTTACTCGCCGCAATAAGAAGTGTTAGAGATGATCCTATCAAGATTATAATGATCAATGTTCCTGGTGACCTTTTCGTTGCCTTCCAATTGAACTATCCGAAAATTCCGGATAGTTGGTTCTTGATCCAGTTTTGTCTTTAGTCATTATCAGTTGCCTTTCTCTTCTCGTCCTTTAAAAATCCGAGTTGCGAGGATTTTTCATTTCCCCACCAAATTCCAAAACCAGCTGGCCGGGTTTAAAATTGGTGGGGCAAATTCGTTTTTGGCACAATAAAACCGATAGGATTTTGTAGGACAAAGACACAACTTGCAAAGATCCGGCACAGCCAAATAGTGGTGTGACCAAGAGGTTGTTTTGGCACTGGACGAATTATTCAGGACTATTTTATCAATAATCAAATTTACTTATTTTAGGACATGACTATTTTTATTATTTCAATATGGAGTTAAAAACCTATAAGAATGGTCAAATATTCCTATGTGTCTCGTTCGCTTTGTCTGAAAAGTTATGTATAGAGGTATAGGTATATTATTTTTAATATTTATGCATAAAGATAATTATAGGTATATGTAAATATTTGAAAACTATCCGGGCAGGTGGAAAGCCTAGCTCCTACTATCATTTTTCCGTGATGCTAAAATATTCCTCTCAGCGGAATTCCTTG
>NZ_CAXBOC010000483.1:0-4176 GCF_963976465.1 uncultured Cyclobacterium sp.
ATTGATGAGCATAGAAAAGGCAGCAGCTAACAATTAAGCTACAATGATGCGATTAAGGCTTCGGTTTATTGAGGTTCTAATTGGTCAGGATTAGGACTTAATCCTCAGGTGGCTTTCTGAGATGAGGATTGGATGGGTTTTGTTGTCGACTTTTAGGAAGAAGTAAAATTATTAAAAAGTTCCTGTGTTGATGGTCTAATAGAGCTTTACGCTTCTTTAGCCATTTCCAGTCCATTTTTAACAGTTTCCATTAAAACATTAGGATATCCAATGGATTCCTTGTCTGAAATCCTTAATTTACTAGAATAAAAAACCGAAATAGCGGTAAGGTTGTTCGGTTTCGGTTTTTAATTAAATTTACGGGTGGGAGCTGGAAGAGAAAGTCGTGCTATTACATGGCAAAAAAAGGCATAATTCCCACATTAGGCATTTAGTAATTTGTACAAGCTTTAGTAGTTCTTATATTGTATTCTTCAAACAGAAGATATCTCAGTTTCACTTCTCATAAGCTAAAAAATTAAAAAGTACACTATTATTAATAATTCGGAAACATAAAATACAATCTTATGTCAAAGGTAAAAGACAAACTTATAGATCAAATTACATCCTTAAACGATGAGGAGCTATTGGAATCAATATCAAATATGGTGAGTCAATTAAGTGCTGATGGGACGATCGAATTGTCGGAAGAAGTGCAGCAGGAGCTAGAAAAAAGAAGCACAGAAATTAAAAAAGGAAATTTTATGACAAACGAAGATTTTGTAAAGAGATTTAACAAATGAAATTGAAAACAATTTGGTCATTAGAAGCAATTTATGAATTTGAAGCTATTTGTGAATACTGGGACAAAAGAAACAATTCAAATTTATATAGCCGTAAATTGTTCAAATTAACTCAAGAAGTTATTAAAATAATAGAGAAACACCCCAAATTGGGAGTAAATTCAAATTCAGCAAATATAAAAATGAGACTTGTTGAAAATAATTACTATTTAATTTACAAAATTTGCGATGAACACATTGAAATTTTAAAATTTTGGGACACTAGGCAAAATCCGAAAAAGAGAAAATTTAAAAAAAACGAGAGGTAATTGAGTGATTGGCTACTAACTAAAAGCCTACAGAGTTTCCCTTACAATTTATCCCGATTATAGGGGACAAGGTACCCTTAAATAAATTAGCCTAAGCAGAACATTTTCCGTGTCTGCCCTTTATTTAGAAGTCTTTTTCTTTCAAGCATGTGTTAGTCTCAAACTGATCAGTTTTTGCTTTATGGGCAATTAAAGGTACAATTTGACACTGTGTAAATCTCGCATTAATTGTCTACCCGCTGCAGCAAATCCTTTAACCATTTCCAGACCATTTTCAACAGTTTCCATTAAATTCTTAGTCTAATTACTGGATACTTTGTTTGGAATGCTTAATTTGACAGGGAAAATAAGCAGAAGGGGTCGGGTGCATAGTTGATATATACGTAACTCCTTGTATAAACTTACTGTTTATACAATTGTTGTGAGACATTCAATAAAAATGACAGTACAAGAATTTTGGGATTGGTTTAAGAACAATAGCAATAAGTATCTTTTCCTCAATGAGGTAGATGAACAAGAGAAGGAGAAATTATTGGATGAATTTTTAGCTATCCTTCATAGCTATTGTGATAAATTATATTTTGCTATTGGAGGTCATCCTGATTCTAATCAAGAATTAATTATTACAGCAGAAGGGAAAACTGATTATTTCCCAAAGGTTGAAGAGCTAATTAATAATGCTCCTAATATTGAAAATTGGGAAATGATTGCCTTCAAGCCTTCAGTAGGATTTGACTTCAAATTAGAATATAAAAAAATAATTTTCGATCCATCAACTATATGGTTCCTCCCTCTAGAATCTTCTAAAAAGCCAAATGATTTAGGATTAAGAATAGGGTTTAAAGAATTTGTTGATGACAGAAAAGATGATTTTCTCTACGGAACATATCTTATCCTAGATGATGGATTAGGTGAAAAAAGTGCAGCTGTAGATATTAAGCATATTGAAGTGGGACGATTGCCTGATAAACCAGAGGAAGAAGGATTTATTGAATTGAATGAATTAATCAAATATATTGAATGGCGGGAGAAAAAAAAGAGATAAACGTCTCACAACACTATATAAAATCGAGCAGTGGGTTTGGGGTAGTAGCAACTTCAGTTCAATCAGCAACCAAGTTTCGGTTTGATAGTGAATCTCTTTAAAAGGCTGCCCTATTTTATACTAACCGTTGGCGGTAATCAAAAAATGACGACTAGGAGACAGATAATATTGACACTATTTACGACTGTATATTTAGCTACCGTTCTGCTGACTGACGTGTCACTAACGGGTTATTGGACAGATATAATTTTTTCAATCTTTCTTGTTTCAATTGGACTCTTGACAGTCTTTAAGTGTAAGTCTGGAAAGCGATGGTTAAATATTTCTATCAGGTTATTGACAATCGCATCTTCTATACTCGTTTTTGGGCTTGTCGGACTCGTTTTGATAAGCCCATTATCATGGAACGTTTTCAAGATGAAAAGCTTTTATTTCGAGAACGTCAGTGGACGACTATTCAATGCTAACTATAAACCTGTAGGAGCTTATGCAGGTGGAGAAGGGGTCTTTTGGATAACTGAGAGCCCAAAAATTTTTCCGTTCATTGAAATAGAAAATTATTATGATGGTACTGTATTATGGGACTTCAGACTAACTGAGTGGGAAGGCGAACCAGTTGACCAAAACGAAGTCGTCAAGAACTATATTTTAGACGAAGTAATTGAAAAAGAAAATAAACAAAAAAATGTTTCTCAATAACTAAGCATTCTGACAACTGAAACTGTCTAGTCTGAATACAATGTTGAACCTCGAAAAATGTTAAGGTAAATTTCAATACCCCTTCGACAAGCTCAGGGACCAATTTTTGGCAATGTGGGCTGTATAGTGGGGTTGGATTAGACCTGCTTTGGTAAATTATTCTTTCTAATTTATGGCCTACAGCTTAGTGTGGGTAAGGTGAAAAAATAGGCTCTTTCTTTAAAAATAGTGATGATATGGAAACCGGTAAAGTATACCTCTGTAGAGTGGAAAGGTCGAAAATAAACGGAAATTATACCGTTTGGTTACCGGAACAACCGGACGATGATTTTGTCGATCTGTTGGTGGATAAAAATGATTTATTACAAGGGGAACTGTGGGAAATCCTTTTAAAAACCGGTGCCAAGGATAGCAACTTAGATGTTTCAAAGGTGTATTTTGCCCCTGAAGGAGATGTCTTTGTCTCCTATACCAGCGATTATGAATTGAGTAAAAACATGGAGAAAATCCTAAATGAACTGATTTCAAATCAGGAGTACTTTATTAATATGGTCCACCTAAGCGGATTTAAATTGTAGTTGGCAATAGTGAAGGTTGTTTTTATTGATATTTTTATATCTTTATCAGCTCTAATAGCTATATAATCATGGTTTTACGTGCGCTTATCCTTCTTGTTTTCTCCTTTTCCATAATCAATTTTGCCCGGGCGCAAGTAAAATACAATAGGGTGGTGTTTAAACCCAACCCCTATGTAGAATACCATCCCAATGGCACTATTTACAAAAAAGGTTTTGTGAATGCCGACAAGCAATTCGTTGATACGCTAGCCATTTTCTTTCCCTCTGAAAAATTATCGATGACTGCCGTTTACGACATTGGGGTGCCGAATGGGTTATGCATTCATTACAATGAGGATGGCTCAATTAGTAGGGAAGGGCTATATGCACAAGGCAAAAAAGAAGGGCTTTGGATCTATAATAACTATGCTGAATCTAAAGATGGTCTTCCTTATCGCTTCTCTGTGAACTATAAAAACGGCCAACTTCATGGAGAGACAATCCTTTATGAGGGAACACATAAAATCCGCTCCGTACATGCATTTTTAGGTAAACCCGCACCGAATACAATATGGGAAATGTATTACGATAATAGCGATAATTTATGGGCTGTTGGCTTCATTTCCGATGACAATCAATTTACCTTGAGGGGCCTATATACGGAGGATGGGAAATTTGTAGACAAGGTTGGGGTCAGTAAGGAAAAAACCGAAACTTTTATAGAAGCCATGAGAACGTTTTATAAGTCCATCCCTAAACAAGAAATAAAGTCGACGTCCAAGGTC
>NZ_CAXBOC010000484.1:0-4145 GCF_963976465.1 uncultured Cyclobacterium sp.
TGATGGGCTCCGACCTCAATACCATTTACCCCTCCACACATAGAAAAATAGCTGAGCAAATGATGGATTGTGGCGGACTGCTTACTGAGTACAAATTAGGCACAGAAATGAGCCCAAGTAACTTCCCTCAAAGAAATCGAATCATAGCCGGTTTATCAGATGCTTTGATTGTGGTGGAAGCAGCCAAAAAAGGAGGTGCACTGATCACAGCAGAAATAGCCTTTAGTTATAACCGTGAGGTATTTGCTGTGCCCGGGAACCTCCAATCCAAATACAGCGAAGGCTGCAACGACCTGATAAGGAATATGAAAGCCGGCATCTATATGAGTTCCAAGGAAATTGTAAACTCCTTGTCTTGGGACATGGATTCAAGAGAGTCTCCTGCTCAAAAGGTCTTTCCTGACACTTCTTTGCTAGATCCCTTGGAGAACAAAATTCTGGAGAGAATTTTCGACAAGAAGGAGGTGGAAGTAAATTGGCTGAGTCATGATTTAGATGTTCCAATTAGTACCTTGGCGGTTAAACTACTCAATTTGGAATTTCTGGGTTTTGTAAAGGCCTTTCCGGGAAAAAGATATCAATGGCTCCATAGCAAACAATAAATGCGTAAACCATATGGCCCAATCGCCTTTTTTGATTACATTGAATTATACTGACCTAAAAAATATTATTATGAAACCTTCATTTCTATCTTTAATATTTAGTCTACTTGTGTTATTAGGTTGTGAAAGCCAAGTAAGCAACACCACCGACGACACCCTACCGATGAAAATAGCAAAAGCATATGGCTATGATCAGTTAGATGAGGTACAATCCATTTCTTATACCTGGAATGTAAGAAGAGATAGTGCTACCGTCATGGTCAGAGATTGGAAGTGGGACCTGGTCAAAGGTGAAGTCTCCTATTCAGATGCCGACACAAGTATCACTTACTTAATCGCAGAGAAGACGGAACAATTAAAAGATGTTGACCATAAATTCATCAACGACAAATATTGGTTGCTCTACCCATTCCAATTGGCTTGGGATGAAGGGTACGCTACAGAAATCACTAAAAACCAAAACTCTCCCATCAACGGAGATCCCACTACCAAACTTACCATCCTATACAACAATGAGGATGGTTACACCCCGGGTGATGCCTACGACCTTTATGTCGATGATAACAATATGATCAAAGAATGGGTTTTTAGAAAAGGGAATGCAGCCGAAGGGAGGGCTTTTACCTGGGAAAATGAAAAAGATTTTAGTGGTTTAATGATTGCCCTGGACCATCGAATGAAAAATGGAGAAAAAATCATTTGGTTTTCCAATGTGGAAGTAAACAAAAAGTAAAGTGAAGCAAAATTAGCTGCTGAACACAGCCAGGTGTATGTTCTCAACAACAGAATACTTTCATCTTTCCTTCATCCATATTCTTATTCCGGATTTTAATTGTATATGAACCATGTTTTCGAAAGTGCCAAGTACCTTTCCTTGTCCCACAAAGTTGGAGGAGGGGAGTAAGCCACGATCAAAAAACGCATACAAAGCATCTGTTGATTCAAGTGCTATTTCCTTGGTTTGTGGATTTGAGATTTCTAGTATAGACTGATGTGCAAAACCAATTGATTGATCCGGGAATTGTATCCTAAACCACGCCCCACTTTTCGCCAAAATGTCAAAAAAAGTGAACTTGGGGTGTTTTGCTATTACTTTTGATTTCAAATCCGGTGAGGTACGTAAATTCCCGCTATTTACAGCAATTATGCCATACTCTCTAAGAGAAACACTGTCTGAAGCAGCAATTTCTTTGGGCTTCTCTGCAGCTTGGATAAATGGAAAGGGATCAACAGCCCCTCTCCCCCTTCGGTATATTCCAAAATGCAGGTGCGGAGCAGTGGTAATGGCATTTCCGGTATTACCTACCGTACCTAAAGTATCTCCTTTGACCACTGTTTGCCCTTCCCTAACAAGCTGACTATCTAAGTGTGCATAATAATAATTGTACCTTCCTGAATTCACCCAAACAACATTACCCCCCAAGCGGTTTTGGCCGGTTCTCCTTACCACTCCATTGACCACCGCTCGAACAGGTGTGCCTCTTTTTGCAAATACATCCACTCCTTCATGCTTTCTGGCGCCACCACTTCTAGCATCACCCCAAAAACTGGCAATCTGATTGGATTGCATGTCCGGTAAGGGGAAGGCAAGGGATCCTGAGACTTCTATGCTTAAAACGACAGCTCCTCCTCCGAGCAATTCAGGCTGCACCCTTAGCACATGCTCTCCATCTTGTCTGACGGTATATTCAATTTTCTGTTGATCTTTCGAATAGTGAAGATGAGTGAACTCATCCGCATCTTTTCTAAACACATCGGTAAAATACGTTGTTGAGGAATCTGTCAATAAATCAGCCTTGATACTTACTTTATTTCCTTCTTTTACCTTGTATCGCAGAAACAGTGCTTCCACCTTCGAAGGGTCAAAGTAAGTCATCTCATTATAAGGTAAATTAAGCGAATTCATATTGGATGCATGTATCAACTTTCCCTTCTTGATCCACCTTTGAGCAATTCCATAATTCTCTAAACCTGATTTATTCAAGGTATTGAGATAATTTTCATAGGGGTTTTGATTTTTAAAAAGCTTCTCTGCCTGACAAGCGCTAAAGAAAACAAATATCAACAAATAACATAAGGCCGGTTGAAAAAGGGGCTTTACCGCCTCCTTTCCAAACAGGAATTGCGTATAAAGCCCTTTTAATATTTTTTGATTCCTTAAGCTTATTGAATCAGTGTGAATTTTGAAACTCATGCTTCCCTTCAGCTATTTCTTCTACCATTTTTTGATTGAAGGCTTCAAGATCTTTTGGTGACCTAGAAGTAACAAGTCCCTGATCACAAACACATTCTTTATCGAACCATTCCGCACCGGCGTTGATAATGTCCTGTTTTATTGATGGAAAAGAGGTCATTTTCCTCCCTGCCAGTTCACCTGTTTCAATTAACACTTGGGGGCCATGGCAGATGGAAGCAACCGGCTTGCCCAGAGAGAAGAAATGTTTAATAAAAGCCACTGCATCTTCATTGGTACGTAATTTATCCGGATTTAAAACACCACCAGGAATCAATACAGCATCATAATCTTCAGGATTGGCCTCCTGCAGGTGCTTATCCACCTTGAAATCCTTGCCCCAGTCCGTCTTGTCCCAAGACTTAATCATCCCTTCATTGGGTGAAATCACCTCCACCAATGCTCCTTGTTCCTCCAATGCTGATTTAGGTGAAGTAAATTCCACTTCTTCAAATCCATTCTCTGTAATTAAAGCTATTTTTTTACCTTTTAATTTACTCATTTTTACGATCGGTTTATTTTTAGTCAATTTTTTAGGGATATAATTCAAATTCCATGCTAAACTTTGAATTATTTGTTATTTAAGAAGAAATCCCGGTGAAATCCTTCTCATTACGGTAGTACAAAGGAAGTTGGCGATGCTTGGCCTTTCCTACATTTTATTTAACCCGAATTTGATAAAAAGTGGAGCAATGAATTGGATGTAAAGAAAGTAACGTAAAATTAGCCGATGCCTTAGGCATTATAGCAGCGAGCTAAAAAGTGAAATAATTCCCTGATAATAAAATTCAAGTGGCATTATTTAATAGGGTTACTAATGCTTGCCTCAAACTTTCTCAAGGTGGGTTTCAACCGATAAAAATCGCTAAAAAGCAAAAAGGCAACTGATTTTAAAGCGACTACAGCTCCTATTAGTAGATTTGATATATTCCAGATTTATAGTAAAAGCTCTGCACAAAACCCTGATCTATCGAAAATAAATTAGATCAAAAAAAAAGCCCTGAAAAACAGGGCTTTAAAAAAATATTTTTAATGTAAGGTTAATATTTTATACGTAGTTGCTCAACATTACCGGCATTACAAGCATCAAGATGTCTTCGTTTTCATTAAGATCAGAAGGTAAAATTAAGCCTGCTCTATTTGGAGCACTAAACTTCAAGGTCACTTCTTTGGCTGAAATGTTGTTTAACATTTCTACTAAAAACTTAGCATTAAAACCAATTTCAATATCCTCTCCTTCATGTTCACAAGAGAGTCTCTCATTTGCTTCATTGGAGAAATCAAGATCTTCGGCTGAAATTTGCAATTCA
>NZ_CAXBOC010000485.1:0-4111 GCF_963976465.1 uncultured Cyclobacterium sp.
TTAGAAAAGCATTGGAAAGCCCATGGATGCCTGGGATTACCTCTTGAATGCCGCCTCCGTAATTTGAAAACACCATTAATTCTTCCTTTTCAGCTACCAATAAGTTGAAGCCATTGTAATTCTGCTGCGATTTTTCTATTTGCCTCAAATAATCCTTGGGAGATTGGCTTCC
This sequence comes from uncultured Cyclobacterium sp., assembly GCF_963976465.1. Lineage (NCBI taxonomy): Bacteria > Pseudomonadati > Bacteroidota > Cytophagia > Cytophagales > Cyclobacteriaceae > Cyclobacterium > uncultured Cyclobacterium sp. The sequence continues at coordinate 173 of NZ_CAXBOC010000485.1, forward strand.
ATTTAAAAAGTTGGTTACCAATTCGCCCCTGGTCTTGCTCAAAGGCTTGTCGTTTTGGGGGTCTCTATAATTGGTTAGGGCGGCAAATTTACCATTGGTATGAAAACCCATCCAAGTGCCTCCTCCTTTTAAATCCTTTCCGGCATAGATGCCATTGTCCCATTGGTGGAGGCCTTTGGTCGGACGATTAAAGTATTCATCCCTGTTGGCAACCATGATAAGTTTGTATTTGTGATGTTGATTCCAGCTAAATGTCAGTAAGCACATGGCGTAAAATTAACCAGCTCCCCTCGCAAAGGGAAAACCAATCCAAATTATTTTTAACTATATTTAATTACGATTAAAATCGTATATAATTTGTAATTACGAATTTTGTCGTATATATTTGATACGAAATAAATCGTATAACAATACTATGGACAAGCCCACAGCAGCAGAATTAGAAATAATGGCCATTCTCTGGGAAAAAAAGCAAGCAAGTGTTCGGCAGGTGCACGAAGAATTGTCTTTGACCAAGGAAACAGGCTATACGACAACATTAAAAATCATGCAAAACATGCATGCCAAGGGATTGCTGGCAAGAGACGAGGAGAAAAGAAGTCACATATACAGTGCTTTGATCTCCCAAGAAGATACCCAGCAGTCTTTGGTTAAAAATTTTATAGGAAAAGCATTTGGAGGATCAGCCAAGAAGTTGGTCATGCAAGCCTTGGGTCAGAGCGAGCCCTCTAAGGAGGAGATCAAAGAGATTCGTGCGTTTTTGGATAAAATAGAAAATGATTCACAATGAATACCGAATGGATTGTATCGCACTTTGCTGAAGCTTTGGGATGGACACTGGCCCATTCACTTTGGCAGCTGCTCGTCGTAGCGGCAGGGATGTGGTTGCTTTTTAGGTTTAAAGCCTTAAATAGTCCACAAAAAAAGTACATGCTTGGTTTAGCCGGCTTGGCTTTGATGTGCTGCTTCTTTGTCGGGACATTTTTAATGGAATTGCAGTCCATTCAAAGTAAAGGGCTTGAAGCTCCGGCTATCAGCAGTCAGCTACAAGCAGATGTTCAGCCTGTAGCGCATGAATTGCTTTGGTCGGCTTATTTATCAGAAAGAATAGCATACGTTTTGCCTTACTTGGTTTATTTCTGGGTTATTGGTGTTGTATTTTATTTTATAAGACATATGGGGAATTTTGTTGCTTTGAAGCAATTAAAGGCTAGGTCGCATAATAATGTCCCCCAAAATATCCTTCAGCGTGTTCAAAAAATAAAGACCAAGTTTGATTTAAGCTTTCCGGTTGAATTCCGGCTAAGTTCGGAAATCACTGTGCCCATTACTTATGGGCTGTTCAAACCAATAGTCTTGCTTCCCCTAGGTTTGATCATGCAATTGTCTCCGGTACAGTTGGAGGCCATAATTGCCCATGAGTTGGCGCATATTCGCAGGTATGATTTTGCTGTCAACCTGATGCAGTCTGTTTTGGAAATCTTGTTTTTTTATCATCCGGCCTTTTGGTGGGTCAATGGAATTGTGAAAGAAGCAAGAGAGCATATTGCAGATGATATCGCTATCCAGGCGGGGGTGAAAGCAATCGATTTGGCCAATGCTTTGGCTATAGTCGCCAACGATGCTGTGGAGCAATCCCCTGAGTTGGCCATGGCTGCCCATTCATCCAATTTCCCATTACTCAATAGAATCAAAAGGATGCTGGGCAATGAACCTGCCCGTTTTTCCAATTCACCTTTAATCACTAAAACAATGATACTTACCCTAATATTTAGCGCCATTCTATTTATCGGCAATGCCAATGAGGTTAAAAAAACCCAGGAACGCTTGCCACAGTCCATTGAAGTGGAAGATACTGTGATCATCATCAATAAAAATGTAGATGTAGACCTTGATCATGATGTTTCGGAAGATGTAGAAGTAGTCATTCATTCGAATAATAAGGTAACAACAACTATTCACTCAGTAGTCTCGGATAGTTTGCCTTTACCGCAACAACCGCCTGTGTTGAATTTAAGCCCGGCTCCGATTGCTAATTTTAGTCCGCCCGTGTTTAACGATAGCCTGATTCATTATACCCAAAACATTATGGGTGGTTTTGGAGACAGTATTCAAGTATATGCAAGAAATATAGTGATGCTGCAGGGGGATACCTCCGTTTTGTCACAGGAACAAAAGAAAAAGCTTGAGCGGAAAATGGAGTTGCTGCAACAGAAAATGGAGAAATCCCAAAAGGTATTCGAGGAAAAAATGAAAGCCTGGGAAAAAGAATTTCACCCTAAAATGAAGGAGTTTGAGCAAAAAATGGAAGCCTGGCAGAAAGAGAACGAGCCTAAAATAAAAGAATTTGAAAAGAAAATGGAAGTTTGGGCCGCGGAAAATGCAGAAAAGATGGAATCCTGGGCCAAGGCATATTCAGAAAAAATTGAAGCATGGGAGAAAGAGAAGAAATTGAAAGCAAAAGAATATTGGGAAAAGGAACAATAGATTTGCCCTTTAATAGATAATGTAATCCCCAGTCATGAGATATTTTCTTATGACTGGGGATTATTTTTTTACTACATTTTCCAAAATAAAAGCAGGATAGCTGCAACAGTTTTCTGCGGTCATCCTCGGGTGGATTGGTATTTTTCTTGCGAATTCAAGAAGCTTTTGCGGGGTAGGGAAGCCTGAAATTTCCAAGGCAAAAGTATAATGGTTTGTAGCTTCAATTTTGATTTCGGTATATTCGATTTGAATTTCCTGCGGAGGGTTTGAGAAATTGGAAATAACATTAAATGCTTGGTCAAGGCTTGTCAGCCAGCGTTTCTTTATAATGGGTAAACCGGTTAATTTACTTTCAGTTTTGGGTAATTTTTCCAACGTCCATTTGTCCCAGGCTTCAAACTTACCGGGCAAAGGCTGGGATTCCGGGAGAGGGATGGTCCATTCCTGCCTTTGTTTTACTTCGTAAATATCATCTCTAACCTTAAGCCCCAGATCCGGCCTGTCTGCAATTGGAAAGTAAGTGTCTGTACGGGTTTCCGGTTTATTTTTATACAATGAAAGCTCTTTTACGAAATTCACTAGTTCCTCAATTGGAGAACTGAAGAACCATCGGATTTCAATGGTAGAATATAGCGGTTGTTGGGGGACAAGTTTGGGTGTGTCCATGAGGTAATTTGATTGCGATTAGTGATTTTGGATTTTCTTGCAAGTATTTTTAATGCCTAACAAAGAAATTCAGACTTTTTCACTTGCGTTACCCTTCATTTTGTTTTTCTGATTTTGATAGAGAAAGCCTTTGAAGGGTTTGTGCTTAACAGCAGCTGAATGTCTTCCTCTGTAAAGTTCTGGGCTTTCAAAGCAGGAATAAGTTGGCTGAAAATATTGGTATAGCCCTTTATGCTTTGCTGGTCTTTTTGAGGATCGTACCATCCTGCATCATGGGAAATCAAAATACGGTCCAAAAAATCGTTCTCTTTGGCATAAACTATTTTTTCTAAATGCTTTTCAAGGTCCCAACCCAGGCCATCAAGGCTAATCCAGCACCCCTTATCTGCTGCTTTAAGGAAGGCTTCCGGATTGGTCTCTGACTGTGCATGTACCCAGATAAAGGCTTTGGGAGAAACCTGAAGTTCATTTAGTATCGCCAATTGTGGCCACAAACCTTTGGCTGTTCCGGTATGGGAAGCAATGGTCAAGCCTGTTTCCAGATGAGTTAGGGCAGCAGCTTTTACCAGCTTGCTGTGCATAAGGCTTAAAGGATCCGAATTGTCAACTCCAATTTTAATAAAACCGGGGTGGATGGAACTCCCGTCTATGCCATCAGTAAACTCCTTTATCCACATGTCCGACAATTCTTTGGCCGTCAATTTTTTTGCAAAATCCGGAATAAATTGGTTGTTACTTGCTCCGTACAAGCCTGTATTGGTAAGGATCTTTAGTCCGGTTCTTTGG
>NZ_CAXBOC010000486.1:0-4109 GCF_963976465.1 uncultured Cyclobacterium sp.
TTCTTACTATGCTGGCACTTCTCTATGCTTGGATTGCCTGACCAGTTTTAAAATTGGTTCAATACTTTCTTTGTCAACATAGTCAAATCCATTGCGCTCTTCTTTACTGGCTTTAGGGTCAGGATTGATAAGAGAGCCTATCAACAGCACCAGCCGCACCCACCAACTGACTTTCGAATGGTCTAACCTGCCTCGTAGCGCAACATGCTCCATTTGGGAAAATAGCTCTGAAGGAAGGGAATTGGCAACCCATCTGTTGAGTTTATCACTTGGACCGGCGCCGGAGACTGAAAACAAGATTTTTGACCTGCCTTTAAGCTTGGACAAATTTGCACTTACCCATTTTCGGTTGGACAGCTTAAAAAAAAGGATTGAACTACCCAGTATCAGATAATCGTACTTTGACGGATCGGCATTCGGGTCCTTGATGTCGAATACGGGAAGTCCTGTGGCTTCACCTATCCAGTTCGCATATTGTTCTGTACTACCGTACTTGCCCGAAAAAAAATTGCTCCGTTCATACTATTGTTTTAGCTGTTGGTATAACAAATTTAAATTAGCTCATAGGGCCAAATATCATAGCTTGATCACCTATGTCGATAAGTTCACAACTTTTGGAAAAGCTACTGTCGTCCAATTCAACATGAAATCTTAAGGTATCTTCTTTAGCACTAGAATCAACAGGGAGCCAGCGATAGGGCAAGTCTAGCTCGGTCACTTTAGGGTTTAATAGGTTGAGAATGGAATACTGTCCTTTTTTATGTTGAAATCCGGTTGGCTTCTCAAAACTCAATGCAAGTGTTTGGTTATCTATTTTTTTTCGCTCCAATAACGAAACAATTTTGTGGTCATCATATTTTGTGTCATCACATTCTGACCAGATTTTGTCTCGATTCATTTGCAAAGCTGCCAAAAATCCGGCCATTATAGTACCTTCAAAACCACCTCCCGGAAATGTCCATGCCGATGCAAAATACAAGTTGGGAATCAAGAAATTATTTCTTAATCGCTTCATCCCCGATTGTTCTTTAGATTGAGTGAAGCCATAAACAGATCCATCGGGATTAGAGGTGAAGCGTTGAATGGTTTTAGGTGTGGCTACTTCATAATATTCAATGCTTTCTCGTATTCCGGGAAATTGCTTTTCTAATCGTTGCAATAAAATCTGGGCTACTTCTTCCTTTTTGGCCTTATACTCGTCCTTACTTAGTCCTTCCCAGTTTTTTAGATAGTCTACGCCACAGATTGCACCTACAGATTTTTCTGGCGGCGCCAGTTGAGCATCTATCCTACCGTAGTCCACAAAAATGAAGCTACGTTTTGACCAATCACCCAGCTGGTTAAGGTGAACGTCCTTCAAGGTCTTGACATTGTCTCCCTGAATATAATTTGAGTAGTACTTGACACCATAAATCTCCAAATTGGTTTTAAAGCCTAGATAAAGGCATAATAACGAACAAGAATTTGTTTGTAAACCGATTTTCTGTTTGAGGGAGGAGGCATGGGGCTCATCTAACATAGCCGGCACGAATGGAACGGCACAATTGGCCACTATATTATCACATGAAATAGTGACTGGCTCTATACTTTCATTGAAGCTATCATGGAAGGCCATTTTCAGTAACTATTTTCTCTGCCTTTTGCCCTAACAGTACACTGCCGCCCTGTTTTTCAATATATGCGGCCAAATGATCGGAAAGCTGTTGTGAGCCCCCTTTTATGAAGTGACCACCATTCTCGATAAATCCGGAAAACGGCATGCTATAGTAAAACATGGATAAGGTGTAAGGGTCATCGCCCCAATAGCCAATATGTGCCACTAGGTCAAGTTTTGCGTTTTCATTGGTGATGTACTTGTCCAACCAAGATCCAACCGTATGTCGCGATGCTTCTACAAGGTTAGGATATAGCAATGGCATAAGGGGATAAATAAGCTTGCGTTTCAATGGTGTGCGAGGCAAACTGACTCCTTCTTTTCTGACACCGGCAATCAATTTAATAAACCGTTTTATTCCTTTTTCATCTTCAGGATATCTGTCGATGAGTGCCTTGGTCGCAGCTTCAAAACCGTGGGGAAATACAAAATCTTTTTTATCTGAAAGCACCGCGTAGAACTCTGGTACTTGCTGAAATTGAACGTTCTTGTCCACATTCAGCATTTTTAAAAGATTCATTAGCTTACTGTTTTCAGCCAAACCACTCATTTCATGTAGGCCTACTTCAATGATGAGGTCTCCTCGCTTAAACGTGGTAGCACAACCACCGGGTTTGTGGTGTTGTTCTAACAAAAGGACCTTCTTCCCAAATTTTGATAGCGTGGCTCCAGCGGTTAATCCGGCTAGGCCTCCTCCGATAATTATCGTATTATATTTCATTGCGGTTTATTTATTCCAAATTCAACGATTGGGTAGGTTGCCGGTTTGAATCTGTATGATATCCAATGAGAGTACTGGAAAGAATGGGATAAACTTTCCCATGATTCCTAATGACAAATCGAAAATAACATCAAAAAATAAATTATAACATGATGAAAATCAGAATGATTGACTTTTTATGGATGTCCTTTTTTTCCATCACCCAACCATTAAATTGCTTGAAGTTTTTTTAAAATTCAATAAAACGGTCATCTCATTGCCGCCCTCTAAGAAACTCTTCAGAGTGAGATTTCAACTAGATATGATGTTCTTAGTAAAAAACGCTGAAGTATTTTAACCATACACCCCTGAATATTAAAAAAATAAGAAATAATCTAAAAAAGCAAAACCCCTGTTTTTACAGGGGTTTTTGGGTAGTGATCGGGGAAGGATTCGAACCTCCGACCGTCTGCTTAGAAGGCAGATGCTCTATCCAGCTGAGCTACGCGACCAAACTTTGCGGGTGCAAAGATACTAATGTAACCGATTGTAAAAAATATTTTTTTGATTTCTTATCAATTTTATGATGAGAGCATCAAATCGGTTACACAAGTTTTTATTTAAAGCCTATCTCTTTCAGCCCTTCATGACTGATTTTGATAACTTCCAAAGGTTTTTTATCCCAGGTCATATCTTGCTCCACAAAATATTTTTCCATGCCTGAGGTCTTCTTTTCCTTTAAGATTCTCGCAAAATCGATGGTTCCCTCCCCTACTGGGGCAAATTTTCCTTCTTCATCCATATCCTTTACGTGCCACAACTTGAATCTTCCCGGGTATTCTTCGAAATAAGCAACAGGGTCTGCCTCTGCTCTGGTCACCCAATATAGATCCATTTGGAAGTTCACGTATTTTGGGTCTGTATTATCCAATAAGTATTCAATTGGTTTAATACCATCTTCGTTGTTCTTGTACTCAAAGTCATGGTTATGGTACAATAACTTCAATCCTGAAGCCTCACATTTTTTACCCAAGGTGGTGAGAATATCAGCAAAATCTTCCATGGAACCTTTCATCCCCATGGTTCGGTTTTCGCGATTAAACGTGAACATGCCCATAGGTGGTACCGGAATGGTAAAATATTCAAATCCTGCTGCTTTGGTATCGGCTATCAATTGGTCTGCGTTTTCCAAAGTTACCATACCCATATGCGTACTAACCGGAGTCAAACCAATACTCTCCAAATAGGCCTTGAACTCCTGTGGCTCCATGCCATAAAATTTTCCTTCGTTATAACCCGCAGCCTCGATGTAGGCATAACCTGCATCCGCCACTTTTTGCAGGGTCGCTTTGGCATCCTCGCCCATATTGTCCCTCACCGTATATAGTGCCAACCCACCAAAGTTATCTTGTGCATAAAATGTGATTGTAAATAGTGCAAAGGCCAAGGTAAAAATGCCCTTTACAGATAGCATCCTGTTCATAATTATTGTTTGTAGTTAATTTCGGTTTAAATGTCCTACAATATAGGGTTTTCCCGATTAATATTTTTAACTGATATTGTTAGAATCCCTTACGGATTCTTACAACAAAAAAATCCGTTGAATGCCAAAACATCGCAACGGATTTCAAAATGAATGAGTGCTAAAATTTTTAAATTTCGTTTAACCTTAAGGCTATCCTTACTTTTATTTCATCATGTACCTTGATTATACCCAACGCTTTTCGCGGAGGTTCAAGACCAAAATCGGTTAAT
>NZ_CAXBOC010000487.1:0-4091 GCF_963976465.1 uncultured Cyclobacterium sp.
ATCTCCTGTACCAGTGATATGGTGACATTCGATTACTTCAGGTATTTGATTGATCTCCTTCATGAAGGCATCAATATTTGATTTATTGTGACCAATTAACCCTACCAAGACAAAAGTACTCACGCCTAGACCTATTTTTTCTGGATCTAATTTGGCATGGTAACTCTTAATTATTCCTGACTGCTCCAATTTTTTCACCCTTTCCAAGGTAGGTGCCGGAGATAATCCTATATCTTTTGAAAGCTGTGCATTTGTTATTTTTGCATTGCCTTGTAGAATCTCTAAAATTTTACGGTCGATTTTGTCAAATTTCACTTTTATGCTATTATCCATATTGTAAAGAATTTACCGAATTATATGTGGTACAAAGGTAATCTAATTTATATTTATTTTAAAGTCATTTACGAAAAAAACGCAAGGGCGGACGAAATATTGTTGTTTAATTGCTAAAAAAATTAAAATTATTGCGCTTTCTCTTTTGTAATTTCTGAAAAAACCTGTATTTCAACTCGATTAGACTAATAATGAACAAATTAGTACTCATCAAAGTTTATTCTTTTTCAAAAATTCTCTGGCTTCTTTATTTGCGGGATGTCGTCTCTTTGAATTCTCTTTAACCAAATCAAAATACAGTTTGGCCTTATTTTTCTCTTCGAGCCTATAGTAGTTTTTCCCCAATTGCAGGGCTGAAAACAAATAATAACCGCTTTCTTGTGCCCCTAATTCATCCCCAAAAGCAATGGTCCTTAAGTAATAATGTGTAGCGTTTTCATAATTCCTCATCCGATCATAATTCTGGGCAATAAAAAAAGCAGCATACCTTCCACTAGTAGCCTCATACCCTGTCCAATTTTCGTCTATCCGCTTTAAAATCTCTAAAGAAACTTCCTTGGCCTCTCGACCTCTGCCGACAGCATACAATTGCCTTGCAAAATGTCGATGAAAATAGGGGTTGTTGGGATATTTGCCATGTAAGTACTTTGTAATCTCTAAGGCTTTAAAAGGTTTTTTCTCTTCCGTTGCATATAGTCTAAACAAAAAATACTGCGCTTCTATCCTTGCATAAAAGGAGCTTTTGGCCACCTCTTCTAATTGCCTTAACCCTAATTGCTGATCCCCTTTGGGAAAAAGAAGCATAATGGGTTTTAGTAAGGGGTAATTGTCTCGGATCCAAACAGAGAAATAGTTGTATAGAGCGTCTCCCAACAACAATTCCGGGCTGAGCTCTTCTTCCCCTCTACTTAGCTCCAAGTATTTCAAAGCATTTCTACTTGCAAAAGTGGCGCTTGTCCAGTTTTTCCTTTCACTGAATAACCTCCCCTGAAATCCGTAAGCACCTGCTAGAAAAAAAGCCGCTTCCTTATTCTCAGGGTCTGCATCTATCAATACTTCAGCTTTCTCAATGGCCATATCCATATAGCCCAACATAGAAGCATCATGACTTTTGTTATCGATGGCTATTACAATTTTCCACCATTGGCTCAGGCCCATTAGAAAATAAGGAAGTGGATGTTCAGGGTAAGTATAGCGCAATACTTTAAAACCTCTTTCCGCCTTCTCAAAATCAAAATTATACATGCTATTAATCGCATCTGTAATTCTAAACTGAAGGCCCTTATCAAGCAAAAGATATCCGTCTTCCTTCTTGTTTATATCCGTTACAGGCTCCATCTGGGCATGCACTTTTATTGGAACAAACCCATAAAGGAATAGCATTAGGAAAAATACAATCGGTCTATACTTCATTAAGATTTTTTTCAATCAAATTGATTTTTGTATACCTTAAACGCTATTTGACAATAATTAATTTCGAAAAACTAAAAAAATATTTGCCCCAATTCAAAAAACAAAGCCCTATTGATTTAAATCAAAAAAAAAGAGTGAAATAATTTAAAAAAGAGCATAAAAAAACAGACCCACAAACCAAAATCACTTTAGAGGTGACTTCAATCGATGGATCTGTAAACAGCAATAAGATAAAAAAATTAACAGCTTACCTTTATACCTAAACGATTTTTTGTTACTACCTCAGAAAGTGTACTTCTCCAAGCCTTCAACGCCAAAGAATCCGGTATATCTATATCATTAAAAGTAATTATTTCTCCTTCTTCAATATTTCTTTTTAATTGAACCTTACTCATCAAACCTATAGGAACATGATTGGGACAATCAGCGATTTTAATCGCTTCTCCTCTCACTTCCATACCCCCTATGCCTTTATCTATTACAGAACCAGATGTCAATTTCTTCTTTGCGATGGTCCCCACACTGATAGAAGGCACATCACCATTATCTAATAAAATTTCATTGTGATTCACCAGATTTAAAATACTATTAGGGATTTCAAAAAAGCATAAATGCATCGGTTTATAAAGCAAATAGAATGGTCCCTTACCCATTTTATAGGTAGTTAACTCTTCTGCTAAATCTTCTTGATGGGTAGCAGTAATGAATACACCGGGAGGAGACTCTTTAGAAATGATGTAATCGCTTATGACAGCGTTTTCTTTTTGAGCTATTTCACCCAATGCAAAAGCTCCAGCTTCAAAATCACTTGTTTCATACCCTACTAAGCCAGGTTTAACGATGTCTAAACCCAAGCCATTGGCGATAAAAGCTTGCTCAATTTGAAGTTTTGTTCCATCTGTAAAAGAGGTAACAGAACTTAGACTATATCCTTGTTTCTGAGCCCAAAACAACATGTCTTCTAAGCTAGGTTTCTTATTTAAAAACCCTTTTATATTTCCATAAACCAAAGGCTTAAAACCCATTTGCATCACTTCTTTATTAAGTGCTGCCAAGCATCCGGGCTGATCACCATTGGCTTCGGTAATCACACCTCTTTTAGACAACCAAGAACCTGTAAGCACCTGAGTATCTGCATCCATAGTTACTACTGGCAAGCCATATACAAATGCTTTATCAATTATTTCTGTGGAATAAATCGGATCTCCGGTACTTACTACTACCAAGTCAGAGCAGTCAAATAATTTTTCTGCTGAACTAGTTAAAAAATTCTGACTCACACCCAAGTCACTGATTTCCCCAGATCTTCTAGTCAGGATTTTGGAAATTGCCATATCCTCACGCCTGGCAATCAATTTTGCTAAGCCTCTTCCAATCCCCCCTGTGCCTACTATTCCGATTCTTAATTTCTTAGCTATCCTAGTTTTCATAATCTTAAAAATTTTATTTGCTATTTTAATGCTGTTTGCCCGCTGTTTAAACTTGACATTGTAAAGGTAAGGAAAAAAATTTAAAAACCATTTTATTGTATTTAAAATACATTAAAAATATTTCGAAACACGAAAAGTATTGAAACAACCGAAACAAGAAATAAATCAATAAAACAATATTTTTACCGTATAAAATAAATTTTTACTTTTGTTTTTTACTACATAAAAACTTTTTTACAATTATTAATTTTGTTCAGACAAAATTTATTTTTTTTTGAATTTTTTTGAATTAATGCAATTTAGTCTCCTGTATTTAGTTAACAAGTCTACAAACCGATTTTAAAATGGAGCAATTCAACTGTAATTCATGATATTTTTTTTATTTTCGCCATTCATAAATATTCAGTTAACATGCTAAAATATGCCAGGGTTAACAATCTTGCAGGTTGGACCGCCTTCTTTATTGCATTTATAACATATCTGCTCACCATCGAAGAAACTGCCAGTTTCTGGGATCCGGGAGAATTTATAGCCGTAGCCTATAAATTACAAGTTCCCCATCCTCCGGGAGCCCCTTTCTTTTTGCTTATCTACCGAATGTTTAGCTTTTTAGCACTCGGTGATGGGCTTGAAATCGCCTATTGGATGAACGTGGGAAGTGCATTGCTTTCGGCTTTCACTATTTTATTCCTTTTTTGGACCATCACCTTATTGGGAAGAAAGTTATTGCTTAAGAAAAGTGAAGCGCCCAATCAAGAGCAAATCTATACCTTAATAGGTGCTGGATTTATTGGAGCATTGGCTTATACTTTTACAGATAGTTTTTGGTTTTCTGCTGTTGAAGCTGAAGTTTATGCCATGTCTTCCTTTTTTACCGCCATCGTCATTTGGGCATTCTTAAAGTGGGATATTATC
>NZ_CAXBOC010000488.1:0-4083 GCF_963976465.1 uncultured Cyclobacterium sp.
TTTGGTTCCCAAGTGAGGGAGAGGAAAAATACCGAAGAGCAGTGTACACTTACTGGAAGAGAACCCACCCTTATCCTTCTTTTGTCACTTTTGATAGTCCATCCAGAGAAGTATGTACTTCCAGAAGGATAAGAACGAACACCCCACTTCAATCTCTCGTTTTATTAAATGATCCTGTTTATATAGAAGCGGCAGATGCTTGGGCAAAACGCATATTGAAAGAAAGCGGAGGCGACATAAAAAATGGCATTGAAAAAAACCTACGGCTTGTTACTGCCAAAGTGCCTGAGCCGGAAAAAGTAGAAGTCCTCCACCAGCTTTATTTGGAATCACTTGCTTACTATCAAGAAGAAGGTAAAGAACTGGACGAAAATGCCGAACTAGCAGCCATGCGAATGGTTAGCAATGCCATGTTAAACTTAGATGAATTTGTAACCAGAAGATAGAATGAATATTTGGGAAGAAGCATTTATCCGAAAAGCGCAATACAATAGCAGGAGGCATTTCTTAAAAAAATGTACTTCAGGTCTTGGCGCATTGGCTATGGGCTCGCTGATGGGTTGTGGAAATAATTCCGGGGCTAAGCAAGCAGCAGCCTCTTTTTTAGACAAGAAAGCCTCTCATTTTGCTCCCAAGGCAAAAAGTGTGATTTTCCTTCATATGGGAGGGGGACCTTCCCACTTGGAGCTTTTTGATTTCAAACCCACGCTTCAGAAATTAAATGGCCAGGATACCCCGCAGTCCTTGATGGAGGGTAAAGAGTTTGCCTTCCTGAAAGGCACACCGAAACTACTTGGCCCACAGGCAAATTTTGGTCAATATGGCCAATCCGGTGCTTATGTATCAGATTATATGCCGGAATTTTCCAAAATGGTGGATGAAGTGAGCTTCCTAAAAGCCATGCATACGAATGAGTTTAACCATGCTCCGGCACAGTTATTTATGCATACCGGAAGTCCACGACTGGGCAAACCGAGTATAGGTGCTTGGTCTGTTTACGGCCTTGGATCAGAGAATGAAGACCTACCGGGATATGTAGTACTCACATCAGGAGGAGGAGCCATAAGTGCAGGCAAAAGTGCTTGGGGAAGTGGTTTTTTACCCACTATTTACCAAGGGGTACAATGTCGGTCGGAAGGAGATCCCGTACTGTTTTTGTCCAATCCAAAATCCATCGACAGCCACCTCAGAAAAAAATCCATTGATGCCATTAACAAAATCAACGAAATGGAATTTAAGGAATCAAATGATCCTGAAATTCTAACCCGGATCTCGCAATACGAGCTGGCTTTTCGCATGCAGACTTCTGTACCCGAAACCATGAATATCAATGATGAGCCGGAATACATCCACCAAATGTATGGCACCAACCCGGGAAAAGCCTCTTTTGCCAACAATTGTTTGCTGGCAAGAAGGTTGGTAGAGAAAGGCGTGCGCTTCGTACAACTTTTTGACAACCGCTGGGACACCCATGGTGTGGGCGCAGGCAATGGTGTAGGTAAAGGAATGCGCAGGTCTTGTAAAACCATAGACCAGCCCATTGCGGCTTTGCTAAGAGACCTCAAGCAAAGAGGGCTATTGGATGACACACTTGTGGTATGGGGTGGTGAATTTGGCAGAACCCCAATGATGGAATCCAGAACGGGAGAAGGTTTTGATGGCAGAGACCATCACTTGGAAGCATTCACCATGTGGATGGCAGGAGCAGGTGTTAAAAAAGGCCACATTCATGGAGTTACGGATGAAATTGGCTACTACGGTATAGAAGGCCGTACCCATGTTCATGATTTACAAGCTACCATCTTGGAAAGGTTGGGTTTTGATCATGAAAAACTCACCTATGAATTCCAAGGAAGGGATTTCAGGCTGACAGATGTCCATGGAAAAGTAATCAATGAAGTGCTTACTTAATTAAAAAGATTAAGCAGCCATTACCTCCAAGCAACTTTCTTCAGAATTGTGCTTTTGCCGTGTTCCATTCAAAGCAAGTGGCTTCGATTAATCAAGATGATATCCTAGGTTTAGCAAGCGCTCCTTTACCCGAGGGTAAAGCCGCATGGCATTTTTATAGTAGATCTTTTCCAAAACTTCTCTAGGCAATTCCAATCCCCAAGTTTCCGGGCCACCAAAAAAACCACCATTTACCTTGTCTCCGGTTTCTAAAATCTGAAAAGCCCTTGAATACTGCTCGGCCCTTTGGCTTATTTCTTCGTTTTTAACATTGCCTATATCTGTTCCAAAGACAATTCTATCTGCCCATTCAATCATAAAAGACCGGAGGTTTTCCCTATCCACCAGGTGATAATATTGAAAAGTTGCGGCCAAATCGATGTTTAGGTTGGGAAAAGTGGCCAGCATATTGCGCAAATAGTCTATTTGAGCATCCTGACAAATCAGCCAGTTGGAATGAGCCATGACCACACGCAGGTCCGGATGTTTCTCCAGCACATTTCGCCAGGCATTTATCTGTGTCCAATATTCGACGGGGTCTGCCAGCCATGCTGTCCTATTACCAAAAGGCCCGTTAGGGTCAGCAACATGGATAGAGGCACCCATAAACCCTATCCGCTCCATTTCAGCAAAGGTCGCTTCATGTGCAGGATCATCGATATAAGGATAGCCATCTTCCTTTTTCTCCAGTGCCCTGTACCAAGGTCCGGACCAAATCTTATAACCTACAAACCCCTGATTCTGGAACTTCTTCAGGGATTCAGGTGCATAGCTTAATCCATCATGAGCCTTATAATCTGCAATTCCACAGAGCATCCTTCCTTCTCCGGCCTGCTCTACTGCTGCTATGTTTAATAAGGGAGTATTTCGATTTCCCAAGTTAATCCATAAAGCCAGGTCTATGTTTTTCTCCTCCCTTAAAAGGTTTCCTAGGTTAAGGTAGTTTGAAATTCCGGAAATATCTTCTGCAACATGGGTATGCACATCAATCCTCGGGATATCAGGATAATCGGACTTGAACTGACCGAATACTTGCGTAATGGATACCATCACACCAAAAACCAGTAATATCAATTTTTTCATAATTGGAGGAATAAAGATAACAGGAGGATAAACCGTAGCAAATTGAGCTAAATACAATCTCAAGTTACAAAAGAAAATCATTTTCTACAGGCTGAAGCCCGCACAAAAATGCAAAAGCCGGCCCGCATAGAACAGGAAGGATTATCACCTCATGAACAGGCTGAAAATTAAAGGTCTTATCAATATTAAGTTTGTTTTTTTTCTAGATATTTTTCACTTTTACTTTTGACTTTACAGACATATTAGACCTAATGAAAAATTAGGTTTCTTTGGATAAATTAAAGTCAAACTCAATATTGATTAATTAATCTCCCCTATAAAAAACTTATTCATTAAGCAAGCAGATTTCCTGCCAAAGGCGAAGGAAATTCAAGGCATAGCCATATCAAATTTTAAAGAAAAACCCAAACCACTGTTTTAAGAATATGTTAGAAAAAACGACTACCTACGCCATTAAAACCCACCAAGCAGTCAATCATAAATATGGAGACCAAGGGTATGAATTTCACCTTCAAATGGTACATGAAGTAGCTGAAAAATTCATTTACTTGGTAGCAGAGGAAGAGCGTGAAAATGTTTTATGTGCTTGCTGGGTACATGATATCATAGAGGATGCAAGAGAGACCTATAATGACGTCAAGAAAAATACCAATGAAACAGTGGCGGAATTGGCTTTTGCCTTAACCAATGAAAAAGGGAAAAGCAGAACTGAAAGGGCCAATGATAAATATTACCGGGAAATGCAGGAAACGCCCAATGCTGTTTTCATAAAATATTGCGACCGGATTGCCAATATTATGTATTCAAAAAAACAGGGATCCGGTATGTTTGAAAAATACAAAAAAGAAAATGACAACTTTATTCGTAAGACTTTTCGACCTGAATTACTGGATATGGTCAATTATATTGAGACCTTGCTGGAGAATGAATAATTGTTGTATGTAGGGTTTGCAGAAGTAAATAAATCAGATATATGTAATTTGTGGGGAGCAAAGACGAGTCATTATGCCTACTCCTTCGGCTCCGATCAGGAACCGGCTAGCTTATTCC
>NZ_CAXBOC010000489.1:0-4057 GCF_963976465.1 uncultured Cyclobacterium sp.
TACCACCCATTGTCATGGTGGAATGGTTGGTAGAAGAAAACAAGGCAGAAATAGAATTGGTCGCTTCGGCTCCTGAGCACTACAATGACAAAGAAGCTGTCAGTTATTACGCTCCGCCATGGATGATTCAGGCTACCACCTACAGTAGGATAGTAGACATTAAAGCAGGAGGGCTATTGTTTACTTCCGGCTTGTATGCGACAGAAGGAAAAGATGAGGAAGAAAAAACGAGAAACCTTTTTGAAACCTTGTCGCGAATTCTTGAAAAAGCCGGATCAAGCTACGACCACCTGGTAAAAGCAAGTTACTATCCTTCCGATGAAAAAGGTCGTGAAGGTTTGATGAAAGTAAGGACAGCATTTTACAATCCAGAAAGACCTCCGGTTGCTTCCTTGATACGGATTCAGGGGACAGGTCGAGAAGGCATTTACTTAAATATGGACATGGTAGCAGTGGTGCCGGACTGATTTGGCAAAGCTTTTCAAGCCCCGGGTCTGGTCTAAGTTTAGCAGCGCGTAACTTAGACCCCAATGCTGAAAGTTTTCAACTTTCTTAATCTTCGCCTGAGTGTAGATTGCATCTACACTCAAATATCCAATAGAAATGCAATTGGGTATTGAGAATAGGAAATTGAATTTTAAGCTTTTTTTTATTGGCTAAATATATCAGTTGTTTTACTCAAGTTGAAAACTTCCGGAGTGATATTTCCAAGTTGGCTCTATCGTTTAGGCTTTAATCAGAAGAAACATAGAAGGAAAAATATATGAAAAAATAGTATATTTGATAAAAGGCAGTTTTATGGATATTCAGGCAGAGAAATTACAGTTGATAGAATGGCTCGCGGGACTTAATGATGCCAAAGTACTCAATGAGTTTATTGCTTTGAAGAAAAAAAAGGAAGTGGATTGGTGGGATCGGATTAGTGCTGAAGAGCGGGAAGAGATTCAAATAGGTCTTGCTCAAGCAGATAAAGGTGAGGTTATCCCCCACCAGGAAGTAATGGCGAAGTATAAGAAATGGCTTTAGAAATCGTATGGACGACGCGTGCCCAAACAGGTTTTGCAAGAATTATTGAGTACTTGGAAACCCATTTCTCAGAAAAGGAAGTCCGGCAATTTGTCAGGCAGTCAAATGATTTTTTTGAATTGCTCAGCCAGTATCCAGAAATGCTTGAAGAAACAAATAGTCAAAAACATGTTCATCGTGGGCCAATTAACAAGTACACGGTCATAACTTATCGGCTCAAAAGGCTAGAAAACCAAATAGAGTTAATCAATATTCGCTCTTCCAGACAAAAGTCACCGAAGCTCAAATAGTGACGCCGTAAATTCAGATGTCTGGTCTAAGTTTAGCAGCTCGTAACTTAGACTACAATGCTGAAAGTTTTCAACTTTCCTAACTGCAACCAGGTGTAATTTGTAAACGCTCACCTTGTCCAAATTAATAGTTTTACTAGGTCGAAAGCGGTTGCTTTACTAAAAACCCACAGTTAACCGCACAAACCCCATTTCATCTTGCCTATTTATATACATCCAAATTTTACCGTCCTTGGCAAAATGGTAGCCAGGTGGTGTATTTAGCGCTTCAACAAGAGACGCTGCAACCACATTAAAATCAGGGTCAAAAACAGTTAGGTACACGGCTGATTCCATATCCTCATAGTTTTCTAAATCCTTTCCTATTTTGATGATTTTATGGGAAAACCGGTAAAACAGCTGCTTCTCTTCATCCCAAAGGGGAGCCATAAAATTAATCTCCCTACGCATGTCTAAGGATGTTTGCTTAAACGCCTCTTCATTTTCAAAATCTTGGTTGTATTTCCCTGTTTTTTTATCAGCAGTCAATTTACTCTGGTAATCGACCTGGAACAGGCTGTCTTTTTCATAAAGCAAAATACTGTTTGAAATATCATTGCTGATAATATAACTTTCTTGTTGCTTACTGATCGTTACAGTTGGAAAGGACATTTGGACACTGGAAGGACTGCTTAATTTAAATCGAAAATTTTCTAATGTTTCAAGAGGTAAAGGTACCTTAGTGAGGGATTGATTGTCTGTATTCAAAATGCCCAAGGCATAGGTTTTCTCACTATTATCTCGTAGCAAGCCTATCATGGTGTGAAAATCTACCATCCGGTTACTTAAAAATTGAAAACTTTCACTTTCTGCCATCTTATCTCCGGAAAATGCTCTATCATTAAAGGCAAATTCACTTATTTTATCTCCTTCCAAATTGAATAACCTAACTTTGATATAGCCCGTAAAAGCAATGGAGTTGGAGGAAATGAGATTCATTCCAAAAACCATCTCGCCTACTCCATCGGGTCCTTCCTTTTCAAAAGGAAGTTTTTCGGCCAAAATCCCTTTGTCCAGGTCAATTTTTTCGAGGGTATAATCATTTGGGTTAAAATTATACAAGTATTCCTTTCTTTCATCAAGTGCTGCCACCCGAAGTCCGGCATTTAAGTAAAGAAATTCATTTCCTGGATCGATTAAAAGGGTATCAAGTTTGAAATTCAAATCCGAAACTATCGCATTTTCACTTGAAGAATTGCCTGATCCACATGCCCACAAAAAGAAAAAAATTAAAGCGTAAAAGAATTGTTTCATAGGGGTTATTGGATTGAGGGAGAAAATTAAAGAAAAAATAAGCGGGTTAAAAGCTTATTCTGCTTAAAAACCCCAGTTTAGTCTAAGTTAATTGAGCATAATTTACGCCTAAAATACTGAAAGCTTTCAACTTTCCCAACTCGAGCTAATCCAGAAAAACTAGCAAGCTTCCATTTCCCTCCCATAGTCTATGACAGTATTTAATTGTTTGAGGTAGATATTTAACTGTTTGGAAATTGTGCTTTCAAGTTAAATTCTAATTGAATTTGCAATTCGGTTTTGAGAATAGAAAAAAGATCTCGAATTTTAAACCAAAGGCAACTTGATAAGGATATTT
This sequence comes from uncultured Cyclobacterium sp., assembly GCF_963976465.1. Taxonomy (NCBI): domain Bacteria; kingdom Pseudomonadati; phylum Bacteroidota; class Cytophagia; order Cytophagales; family Cyclobacteriaceae; genus Cyclobacterium; species uncultured Cyclobacterium sp. Next base: position 2,947 of record NZ_CAXBOC010000489.1, read on the forward strand.
TCTTAAGTTGAAAACTTTCGTCTTTGTAGGTTTAAAGTTATTGCTAACCCTTAAGCTTCGACCAGAAGGGAGCATTCAATAAGCTCGAATCAATTGTATTTCTGTTCTAAAGATTATATATGAGTAATTCAAAGTTTTTTTTGAGTGTAATTTACCTTTTGCTACCAAGCATTCATTCCAATCTATTGGCTCAGGAGCGGCCTCCCAATATTGTATATATCCTGATAGATGATCTGGGTTGGAAAGACCTGGGCTGCTATGGCAGTGAATTCTATGAAACGCCAAATATTGACAAGTTAAGGGCCCAAGGGATGAAGTTTACAGCTGCTTATTCTGCAAGTCCGGTTTGTTCTCCTTCTCGAGCCAGTATATTGACCGGTAAAAACCCTGCGAACATTGGTTTTACCGGACATATCACTGCCATTGGTAAACATAGGTATCCGGAGGAAGGAAGGATTATCCCCCCAGATGATTATATGCACGTTTCGCTTGAAGAAAAAATGATTCCTGAAATTTTGCTTCAGTCAGGCTATACCTCGGCTAGCATAGGTAAGTGGCATGTTGGGGAAGAAGAAAAGTACTTCCCTACAAATCAGGGATTTGCTATTAACATTGCTGGATATGAACATGGCAGTCCTCCTACCTATTGGGGGCCATTTGAATCGGAGAAAAGCTGGAACCCTGTCATAAAGAACCTGGACAATAGAGAAGAAGGGCAATATTTAACCAACAGGCTTACCGATGAAGCCATTAATTTTATAGATAAGAATAAAGAGGGGCCCTTCTTTTTATACCTTTCCCATTATGCCGTGCATACCCCTTTAGAGGCGCCTGATTCCCTGGTGAATAAATATGAATTGAAGTTAGAAGGGCAAAAGGAGCAAAAGAATGCGATTTATGCAGCCATGATAGAGAATATGGACTGGAATTTCGGAAGGTTATTGAAGTCCTTGGACTCACTTGGCCTGGACAAAAATACCATCGTTATCTTGGGAAGTGACAATGGAGGTGAAGGTAGGGTGACCAACAATGCCCCACTCAGAGAAGGCAAAGGTTATATTTATGAAGGGGGTATCAGGGTGACATTGGTAATCAAATGGCCGGGTAATGT
>NZ_CAXBOC010000490.1:0-4044 GCF_963976465.1 uncultured Cyclobacterium sp.
AAGTCATTATTCTGCCACCAATGATATCCTTCTAGGGAAGGTCATTGAGAAGATTACCGGTGAATCTTTAGAAAAGGCCCTGAATGATTTTCACTTTTCAAGGCTATCAATGAACCAAACCTATGTTTATAAGGACGCCAATGATAGAACTCCTTCTTTATTTTCTTATAAAAACAGACCTTTGAATCTACCCCTTGCAATGCGTTCACTAGGAGGGGCAGGAGGTATTGTAAGTACAGCTAGAGACAGCCTTACTTTCCTGAAGGCATTTTTTCACGGACATCTTTTCCCAGTTTCCGAATTGGACGATATCATGGACTGGTTACCTGTAAAGCAAGGCGTCAGCCAAGGAATTGGAATATCACGCTACCAAAGAGCTCGAATTCTACCATTGGCTTCAAAAGATCCTGAGTTCATTGGGTGTAGCGGACATACTTCCGGAGCTTTTAGTCTATATGCTCCGGAATTTCAAATATTCTTTACGGGAACCACCAATCAGGCTGACGATCCATTGCTGCCCTATAAGTTAGCCACTGCCATGTTAAAAGAATTGAATTAATTTTTGAAAGTCAGCTTTTAATCCAATCCGGCTTGGTTGTTTTAATATTTGCTTGTATTTGGTTAAGTAAATTATACAGTCCAAAATAAGTTCTATTGATGTATAAACCATGTCTAGAACCTCTGGCTTGTTTGGATTTCCTAAACATCTTGTCATTTGAGATTTTATCTCCTAGAGCAAAAATCATTTGAAAGTAGTTGTCATCAGCGAAATTAAAGGTATCCACATGAAACGGTTTCCCCAGAAGGGAAATCATCTCTTTAAAGGTGTTTTTAAAATAAACTTTTTCCTCGGCAGAATCCCTTTCAGAAATAAACTCAAGGTCATAGAAAATTTGATCCAGTTCTTCCTCTTTGATCAAAAGGTCTTTCTTTATTAGAGAAAAATAACCGGAATAAAACTCTTCAGGAATCACTTTCACACATCCAAAATCAATAACAGCCAATTTATTCCCTTTCTGTATAATAAAATTGCCGGGATGTGGATCTGCATGCACTTGTTTTAGCTGATGAACTTGATGGTCATAAAAGTCCCACATGGTTTGGCCTACTTTGTTTCTGGCCTCCTGACTGGGATTCGTTGCTAGCCATTCCTTTAGATGTTTGCCTTCCATCCAGTCCATGGTGATCACACGGGCACTACTCATTTCTTCATAGTACTTCGGGAAATTTAGCCCTTTAATGTGACTACAGGCTTCCGATATTTCCTTACTTCTTATGACTTCCAGCTGGTAATCGGTTTCTTCAAGTAACTTTTCTTCAACCTCTTCCATATAATTATCCAACTCCCTTTCATTCATGTTCAATAAACGAAGTGCAAATGGCTTGACTAGCTTTAAGTCTGATTTCACACTTGACCCTACACCCGGATACTGTATTTTCACTGCAAAAACCTTATCTCCTTTGGTAGCTTTGTGCACCTGACCTATGGAAGCGGCATTGGCTGCTGAAGTGGTGAAGGTATCAAAAAGGTTTTCAGGCCCTTTCTTAAAATATTGATTAAAAGTCTTTACCACCAATGGATAAGACAGAGGTGGGGCACTGTATTGTGCCATTGTAAATTTATCCTGATAGGCACCCGGTAACATATTCTTATCCATTGCCATCATTTGAGCCACTTTTAAGGCACTCCCTTTCAGTTCACTTAGTGAATCATAGATATCTGAGGCATTGTTTTTATGAAGCTCATCTTTGGTCATTGCAGGATTGACCACTTTTTTTGCATAATGCTTCATATAATTCCCCCCTACCTTAGCCCCGGTACTAATAAACTTTGCAGCTCTTTGCACTTTGGAGACAGGTATACTTTGTTGCTCATTTAATTTGTTTGTCATGGCTATTTGGATTGAAAAAGGAATTTTGCAAAATCTACGAAACTATCAATGGCAGACCTACCCATCAGGTCAAAGGCTAAATTCACAGATTTTTCTATGGCAGCATCTGTTTTTTCAAAAGCCGGCGAATCATCTTTCAACCAAAACCTAAAAACAAACATTACCTGAAGCCAAATGGCCTCGTGGTATTTATCTGTTAAATATGGCCGCTCTGCTATTTCCTCTGTTTCTTTCCCTTCATTGACTATACCACTTGCAAAATCTTTAAACTTTGATTTAAAGCCTTTTAATTCTGAAGGGTAACTTTGATTTTTTATTGACACATTTCCATACACTGCTAGCAAGTAGGATCTTCTGTTTTTCAATTCTTCAATCCAGGTAAATAAAAAGCCCAAGAGCTTTTCTCTGGATGTATATGATTGGTAAACCTCCTGACTTTCTAAGGCTTGAATAGTATTGTCAAAAATCAATTCCCAAACCGCTTTCTTTACTGCACCAAAAGAAGTAAAATACTCATAAAACACGGTCTCTTTCATTTTCATGTCCTTGGTGAACTTGAAAACAGAAACCGGCTGACTCCCGGTTTCCAAAATATGAGAGATATATCCATCAATTATTTTATTTTTTTCCGTTTGGCTATTCTTTGTTTTTTCTGTCATTTTACCCATTATTTATTCTTAATTGTTTAACTAAATAAAGGGCTATCTGGTTTGTTAATTCTCATTAAATTTTCTGTAAAAAAAATTAAATCTATTTGAGAATGAGTAAATTCAGGGCTCAAGAAATACGATTTGCACATCTATTTTTCACTTGTTTTCGTTAATTACGATACAGACTAACGATGATTTAACAATGCTTAGAGCCAAGTTTATTCTTTATTATGCCGTCTTGACGGCTTCAATTTTCGTTTCATCTTGTAATAAAAACGTCGAAGAAGCTCCCCAAGACCCTAACCTTTTAAAAAATGCAATCTTAGAAACAATGCAAGAATGGTACTACTGGAATGATCAATTGCCTACAGTAGTAAATATTGACAGTTATGGTAGCAATGAGGAGCTATTGTATAACCTTATGTACTTGCAATACGACAGGTGGTCTTACCTCACTACAAAAGATGATTTTGAAAAAGCATTTACGGGTCAAAATGCCGGACATGGGGTTGGATTTGGTTTAAATGCCTCCAATGAATTGTTTATTTCTTTTGTTTATAAGGAATCACCTGCAGGGCAAGATGGCTGGAAGAGGGGTTGGCAGATTTTAGAAATCAATGGGCAACCAATTTCTTCTTATAAAACTAATGGTGGTTATAACTTTGATTTAGGCGAAAACAGAGCTGGCATATCCAATTCTTTTACTTTCAAACTACCTGATGGAAGTACCACTACTAGAACCAGCATTAAAGATAATTACCAGGCAAATTCAGTCCTCCATAAGGAAATTATCGAACAAAGGGATAAAAAAATAGGGTACTGGGTTTACAATAGCTTCAAAGCAACTCCTAACTTAAGCCCTACAAGAAGTGTGGAAGTTGAAGAAACTTTAAAGTACTTTGAAGAAGGGAGTATCAATGAATTAATCATTGATTTAAGGTACAATGGTGGAGGATCCGTAGATGTGGCAGAACAAATAATGAATGCATTGGTACCTGCAGCTGCTAATGGTAAATTAATGTATACCAATGATTTTAATCCTGTCAAAGAAAGTCTTAACGATTCCTATAACTTTGAACGAACCAATAACCTGACTTTGGATAAATTGGTAGTCATTACTTCAAGGGGTTCTGCCTCTTCCAGTGAATTGTTAATAAACTGCTTGAAACCCTATATGGAAGTTACCTTAGTGGGTGAACAAACCTATGGGAAACCTGTAGGGTCATTCCCACTGTCATCCTTTAATAATGTATTGGATCAAAACAATGTAGAATTAGTCCCTATCACATTTGCGATTGCAAATGCTACTGGGCAAGCAGCGTATTATGATGGGTTTCCTGCAGATATTTTGGCTGCTGATGACCCTTCCGTTAATTGGGGAAACCAGGAGGATGAAAGACTATCCGCAGCTATTTCTTATCTGCTCTATGGTAGTCTAGGTACTACTAGCCGTACAAAGCCTTTCAAGTCCAATTGGCAAATGATTGATGGGTTCTCCGGTT
>NZ_CAXBOC010000491.1:0-4030 GCF_963976465.1 uncultured Cyclobacterium sp.
AAAACAGATATCGTTGAATTGGTGAGGGAGCAAACAGAAGGAAGACTAGCAGATGTAGTCTTTGAAGTAGCAGGAGTGCAGCCTGCATTAGATGTTATGACCGAATTGGCAGGGATACGAGGAAGAATAGTAATGGTGGCCATTCACGGGGAGAAGAAACCGGTAGACCTTTTCAAGTTCTTTTGGAAAGAGTTGAAGCTAATAGGGGCAAGGGTGTATGAAAAGGAAGATTACGAGAAAGCCATTGCGCTGATTACTGCCAATGAACTTCCTTTTGAAAAAATGATTACCGATGTGCAACCTTTGAGCAATATCCAGCAGGTTTTTGAGTCCATCGATAAAAACCCTTCAGGTTTGAAAGTATTAATGGATTGCCAGCTATAAAATAAAATTCAACATTATCTTCCATCTATCTTGCTCAAATATCCAGGATTTAATTGGTAGCCATGGGTTTAAACCCATAGACAGAGGAAAAAAAACAGACCTTGATTTTGGCGGTATTGTTGCTGTTTTTCGACAAAAATACTGACAAAATCATAACGCCTACTTATTACTGGGGTAGGGGATTATTTCATTAGACCTCACCAAGCCCCAACGTGGCGTCATATCAGAGCTGAGGGTGTAAGCCCTTGGTTTAAAAGAATAAGCACAGCTAAATTTTGGCGGTATTGTTGCTGTTTTTCGACAACAATACTGACAAAATTACAAGGATTATTTATTACTGGGGTTGGGGATTATTTCATTAGACCTCACCAAGCCCCAACGGGGCGTCATATCATAGCCAAGGGTGAAAGCCCTTGGTATAAAAGAATAAGCATATCTTGATTTTGGCGATATTGTTGCTTTTTTCTGCAACAATGTTGACAAAATCATTACGAAATTACCTCTTTCGAGGTATTAAAAATTTTAACATTTAAACAATTTGAAATGTCAGTATTGAATTCTTTCAGTTTAGAAGGTAAAACAGCTTTGGTAACTGGTTGTAAAAGAGGGATAGGGAAGGCCATGGCCATAGGTTTGGCAGAAGCTGGCGCCAATATAATCGGCGTAAGTGCCAGCCTCGAAACCTCAGGCAGTGCAGTAGAACAAGAAGTTAAAGCCTTGGGAAAAACCTTTAAAGGTTATGCCTGTGATTTCAGTGATAGAAAAGCTTTATATGGTTTTATCAATGACGTCAAACAAGATTTTCCGGTAATAGACATCCTTATCAATAATGCAGGAACCATTCTCAGAAAACCGGCTGCTGAGCATCCTGATGAAATGTGGGACAAAGTCATAGAAGTTAACCAAAATGCCCAGTTTATACTTACCAGGGAAATCGGTAAGGACATGGTGAGTCGGGGAGCAGGTAAAATCGTCTTTACCGCCTCCTTACTGACTTTTCAGGGAGGCATTACTGTGCCGGGCTATGCGGCAAGCAAAGGCGCTATAGGACAGATGACCATGGCATTTGCCAATGAATGGGCAAGCAAAGGGGTAAATGTCAACGCCATTGCTCCAGGTTATATTGAAACAGACAATACAGAAGCACTTCGGAATGACCCGGAAAGATCAGCTAGTATTCTTGGAAGGATACCTGCGGGCCGTTGGGGCAAGCCGGAAGACTTTGCCGGGCCTACCGTATTCCTATGCTCTGAGGCTGCATATTATATGCATGGTACCACCATGTTGGTAGATGGCGGCTGGATGGGAAGGTAGTGAATAAAAATTTCTTTTGAATTGATATTTTAGTAAAAAAAGACTTGTTTAGAGCACAAGTCTTTTTTTTTATGTAATAATTATTGCTCTACCAACTACCTAGAAAGTGAGGAAATGAGGCATTTCCTGATCTTTTATTTAATAGGCCTCTCCCACACTTTTGAAATAACTGATTGTCATCGATTTGCCAATTAAAAATTGCTATAAGACTGATTTACCCGTGTCTTTAGAGGTAATTGGATAGCTAGGTGTAAGTGTAAAGTACAGTAGTGGTGGCAAATGAAATCATTTTAGCTATCTCAAAAAATATTAGAAAAGGAAAAACTATATTTAGATTTCAATTTATGGATATTAATGCTAATGGGAAAATTAATGCCTTATCCAAACAAACTCTCTTGGTTGCTAAATGAAAATATTGGTATATTCTTTAGCCTACAGATCCATAATTTTCGACTTGTAATTTTCCTGCAAAAAGCCTTAGATGCTTCAAATAGGCATTTTACATTTTATTCAAAAATTGTTTTTAATACTTAATTTTAAAAAATGCTAATGGTCACAATAAGCGTTTGTATGAAATTCAAAAGTTTAGATTAAATGGAAAATGCCAATAGATATAACTCAAATAAATCCATAGTGGTACTTCCTTTTGTCAATATGAGTGCCGATCCTGACAATGAATATTTTAGCGATGGTATTACTGAAGAAATCATCAATGCATTGACCAACGTACGGGGATTGAAAGTCATTGCTAGAACCTCCTCCTTTGCCTTTAAAAATAGAAATGAAGATGTTCGTTCTATTGGAAAAAAGTTGGAAGTAGGTACTATTTTAGAAGGAAGTGTACGAAAAGTCAAAAAAAGAGTCCGAATCACGGCTCAGCTAATCAATACGAAAGATGGTGGACACATTTGGTCCGAGAAATAGATGATATTTTTGCCTTACAAGATGAAATCAGCCTGCTTATAGCTGACCAGATTAGAGAAAATTATGGGCATTTCGACATTCAGAATCATTTGGTTGAAGCCCCAACCCAAAAAATAGAAGCCTACAACCTTTATTTAAAAGGACGTTATCATCAATTGAAATGGAATATTGACAGTTTTAATCTAGCAATCAGTTACTATAATGAAGCCACTAAAATTGACCCTAGTTACGCTATACCTTATTTTGGACTTGTGCAGTGCTATAGTTACTTATTTATGTGGCAAGCGATTACAAAAATTGAAGCAATAAAGCAGACTACTATTTATCTTAATAAATTAAAACTTACGCGTACAAATCTACCTGAATATCACCTTGCCCTTTCTAATTGTGCCATTTTGTTACATTGGAATTTAAAATTAGCACATGCCGAATTGAATAAAACTTTATCAATTAACCCTTCAAATATTGATGCTCTTGAGGCCCTTTCAGGTCTCTATATTGTGATTGGATCTTTTAATGAAGGAGTGGCAATTATTGATAAAGCACTTGAAATTAATCCACTTTCTGCCAATCACAGTTTCATGAAAGGCAATATTTTTTTCTATGCAAATGAGTATAAAAATGCCATTGAGTGGATGGATATTGCAATCCAACTTAACCCCAATTTGCACCTTGCCCATCAGGTAAAAATGGCATGTTTATTATTGCTAAAAAAGGATAAAGAATTTAATGTTTGTTTCGACCAAAACAAGCAATTTTCATTTGCACATAATTTCTGGAGGCTAAAAAACTTGATCCAAGGAAATGGGGAAAAATCTTGGCAAAAAGAGGATTATAAGAGTGAATTTCTACCATGGGAGTTGTATTATGCCACCCAATCCGGAAAACTCGATCATGCATTTGCATTATTAAAAACTGGATTAGAAAATCAAATTGGACAGTACTTCTGTTTTAGACATGATCCATTTTTAACCCCCTTAAGGGAAGATAAGCGTTTCCAACAAATTAAACTTGAACATCCCGAATTAGACATTAAACCTATTAAGTCTAAAATTTTGAGGGGGAAATCATTAATAAAAATGGAAACCGATGAAATCAAGACTGCTCTAAATGCCTTGGTGTGTTTTATGGATGATGAAGAAGGGTATCTCAATCCACAATTATCCTTAAAATCTCTTTTTGATAAAATAAACGTCCATCCAAACAAACTTTCTTGGTTGCTCAATGAACATGTAGGTAAAAACTTCAATGAATATATCAATACATTTAGATTGGAAGCTTTTAAACATAAGGCTCTTGATAAGACTTACACTCACCTCACTCTATTAGGCTTGGCTTATGAATGCGGATTTAATTCAAAAACTGTTTTCAATGCTTTTTTTAAGAATAATACAGGGAAGACACCAAG
>NZ_CAXBOC010000492.1:0-4027 GCF_963976465.1 uncultured Cyclobacterium sp.
AAGGTTAAGGGCAGAAGGGTTTTCTTTCAAAACCAGAGTGCTCAATGCATGCGTTGCCATTCTTATGACGATTTTGGCGGTAATGCCGGGCCTCGATTAAATGGTGTCGCTAAGAGGTTGAATAGAAAAGAATTATTGGAAGCGCTTGTGGCCCCAAGTAACAAAATAGCCGATGGCTATGGAGCGGTAAGCTTAAAACTAAATGATGGTACAAGCGTTTCAGGAATAGTAGTGAAAGAAAGCGAAAAAGACATTGCTTTAAAAGTAGGCAATGAACCTGAAAAGATTATATCTAAAGAAAGCATTAGTGAGCGTACCAATGCCTTGTCGTCCATGCCAGATATGAAGGCCCTTTTGACCAAACGTGAAATTCGTGATTTAATTAGCTTCTTGGTTACTTTGGATAAAGAAGAACACTAACCTATTTCATTCACACAAGTAAAACAACACCTGTCATAATTTATATAGTATGTCCATGTTGAAAAATATTAAATTCAAAAAGCCATATAAAATTTTTAATTTTTTTCCTTTATATTTTATTCTAGGTTTATGCCTTACCGCGTGTAAATCAGATGAGCAGGCAGTTCCCCTTCAGATTAAATCCATGACAAAGGAAGGAGTAAAACAGCAAGCCTCAGCTATTGAAGCTTTGGTAAATCCTGAGTTTCATCAAGACCTAAATTTGGAATTATGGGCAGTAGATTCTTTGGTGGCAGACCCAATTTCTTTGCAAATCGATGATTCCGGTAACGCCATTTATTCAAAGACAAACAGAAGGAAAATTTCGGAGTTTGACATCCGAAGCCATCAGGACTGGGAAATAGCCTCCATTAGTTTTAAGAATGTAGCGGATCGAAAAGCATTTATCCATACAGAGCTTTCACCGGAGAATAGCGAAAAAAACGAATGGCTTCCTGATCTCAATAAGGATGGGTCCCATGACTGGAGAGACCTTACCATAGAAAAAGAAAATGTGTTTGAGGTCAAAGATACGGATAGGGATGGTAAAGCGGATCAGTCTCTTTTAATTGCCAGTGATTTTAATGAAGAGACTTCTGATGTTGCCGGGGCAGTATTAAAATATGATGATGCATTATTTGTTGGTGTTGCACCTGATCTTTGGAGAATGACTGATACCAACGGTGATGGTCTGATGGATAAAAAAGAATCATTGGCACATGGTTTTGGTGTTCACATTGGTTTTGGTGGACACAATATGTCAGGTCTGAAAGTGGGGCCTGAAGGTAAAATTTATTGGGGAATTGGTGACATTGGTTTTAGTGGTAATGACGATAAAGGAAACCTTTTGGATTTCCCCAATTGCTGGGTGATCGCACGGGCGAATCCTGACGGATCAGATTTTGAAATTTTCGCTTATGGGGTGAGAAATACCCATGAGTTTGATTTTGATGAATATGGAAATCTTATTAGTGTGGACAATGATGGAGACCATAAGGGGGAAAGTGAAAGGATTGTTTATTTAGTAGAGGGCTCAGATACAGGCTGGCGAATCAATTGGCAGTTTGGCAAATACCGTGATCCCAAAAACAATGGGTATAAAGTATGGATGGATGAAAAAATGCATCTGCCAAGAAACGAAGCTCAGGCAGCTTACTTTATTCCAACCATTGCCAATTATATCAATGGACCTACCGGTTTTCAATACAATCCGGGTACCGGCTTAGGAGAACAATGGAAAAATAAGTTTTTTGTCGCTGAGTTTGGGGGGAATGCTGCCAGATCTGGAATCCATGCTTTTGAGCTGAAACCAAAAGGTGCAGGATTTGAGATGGGAGAGACCCAACAAATATTAACAGGTATATTGGCCACAGGTATGGACTTTGCTCCTGACGGGGCCTTGTATTTTTCAGATTGGATTGATGGTTGGGTGAATAAAGGCTATGGGCGAATTTGGAAATTTACCGATGCAACTGCCAATTCAGCCATTAGAAAACAAACTGAAAATCATTTGGCAAAGAATTATTCTGAATTGCCTATAGAGGAATTGAGTACACTATTGAGTTTTGAAGACCAGCGGGTAAGACAAAAAGCACAGTTTGAATTGGCCAAAAGGGGAGGGGAAGGAATGGAAGTATTTAAAACTTCTTTGGCGCAAAAGAGTAATCAATTGGCAAGGGTGCATTCTATTTGGGGGATTTCCCAGTTGGCACGAAAAAAGGCCGACCATGCAGAGGCACTGATTCCTTATTTAAAAGACAGTGATGCTGAAATAGTAGCACAGGCAAGCAAGTGGCTTGGTGATTTGAAATATTCGGCAGCTGCTGAAAAAATTCTACCCTTACTTGGTTCCAAAGCCCCAAGGGTCCAATTTTTTGCTGCTGAGGCTTTAGGGAAAATGAAGTATAAAGCTGCTTTTGAACCATTGGTGAATTTGCTACAAGAAAATGACAACGAAGATTTGTATATCAGGCATGCTGCAAGTCTGGCGATTTCCAGATTGGCTGAGGCTTCTGCCATAGCGGATTTGTCCAAGCACCCTTCTGAAGCAGTTCGACTCGGAGCTGTCCTTGCGCTTAGAAGATTGAGCGATTCGGGAATTACAGCATTTTTAAAAGACGAAAATGAATACATAGTAGCGGAAGCAGCCAGAGCAATTAATGATGATTTCTCTATTGAAGCAGCCATACCGGAATTAGGCAAAATATTAAATACCACAAACTATACCTCTGAACCATTGTTAAGACGAGCTATTAATGCCAATTTGAGATGGGGTACAGAAGAAGGATTCAATAACTTATTGACCTATGCCAATGCGGCTCAGGCTCCCGAAGCCATGCGTGTGGAAGCCATCGCTGCCTTAAGTACTTGGACCTCACCATCTGTTCTAGATAGAGTTGATGGCTGGTATAGAGGAGAAGTGGAAAGAGACATTCAGGCTTTCCAGGCCTCAGCAGCTGAAATATTGATGGGCTTGAGCAAAAATAAAAGCCGAGAAATTAGAGAAGGAGCAGTCATTGCTTTAGGGGAACTGAAAATAGAAGCAGCCGCGCAACAACTATTGACCGTTTTATCAAATGATAAAGATCCGGCAGTAAGGGCAGAAAGTTTAAAGGCTTTGGCTAAAATTCCGGGTTCTCCCATGGACAAAGCAGTGGAAACAGCTCTTTCAGATAGCCAGAGAAGTGTCAGGGTTGCAGGTTTGGATTTATTGGAAGAATTGACCATTCCAGCTGAAAGAAAAGCCGCTCTTTTGGATGAAGTAATTCAGAAGAGGACGGTGGAAGAGCAACAAGCTGCAGTTAATACTTTAGCACGACTTGATCAAGAAAGTGCTAAGAACGTTTTTGAAAAATTATTGGCGCAATTTGAGGAGAATGAATTGCCTCAAGCCATTGAATTGGAGTTTTTTGAAGCCATGGAAACCAGAAAAGATGCGCAGTTAAAAGAGAGGTACAATCAAGTGCATGAGAACATGACACAGGACGATTTACTGGCCTCTTACAGCGGAAGTTTATATGGAGGGGACTTGGTGAAAGGACGAAAAATCTTCTTTCAACATGCCACAGCCCAGTGTATAAAATGTCATGCATATGATGATTTTGGAGGAAATGCTGGACCTAAATTAAACGGTGTAGGAGCCAGACTTACGAGAGAACAATTACTTGAAGCACTGATTGATCCAAGTAAGAGGCTTGCTCCCGGTTTTGGAGTGGTTACCCTTACCTTAGAGAATGACAAGAAGGTTGCAGGAGTGAAAATGGATGAAACTGAAGAAAACATTACTCTGAAAATGGGTAATCAACCCGACACCCTAATCATGAAGAATCAGATTCTGGAAAGAAAAGATGTACCTTCGAGTATGCCTGATATGAAACAGTTTTTGAGCAGAAGAGAGATCAGGGATTTGGTCAGTTTCTTGGTAACCCTGGAAGAGGACTTTAATTGATTGGGAAATTATTTATGAAAATAAAAAGCAGCAGGCCTCATTTTTCGTGAGGCCTGCTGCTTTTATTATAACTGAGGAATGAAGGGGGATTTATAAAGTCCCTTTGGTACTTGGAAGTTG
>NZ_CAXBOC010000493.1:0-4025 GCF_963976465.1 uncultured Cyclobacterium sp.
ATACTCCGAAATTCAAATATGGAGAGACTCTTATACCTTTTTTCCAAAAATTTATATTTAAAGGCAACGTAGCCATATTTTAACTATTTACAAAACTCCTAATTTGTTTCAATGAAAAAAATGGCGAATGGAAATTGACAGATTGGCGATTAAAAGAAAGCCCGATTGGATTTAAATTTCTACGGATTTTCAAAGGAGAAAAAAGCCAAGGTGAAAAATGATATTGCTTACCGAAAACGGCTTCCAATGGGCTTTTATGAGGATTCTACTGACTTTAACTGTGTGCCAGAAGCTTGGTAGGGTTAGTTTAGTAAGACTTGGGCTCTTGTTTTACATGCCTAACCCGTAAGATTTTGATTTCTTTTGCTGTATGTCGATAAGCTACCCATTAGGAGTATTTTTCAAAAGCTCGGTAATTTCATGGGGTATCTTTTTTAAACCTGTCCAAGGGATATTTCTCAGGGTGATCTGGCAAGTTGCGGGTCAGGGAAAAAAATGGTGTCTTTCACCTTCTCAGCACTCGCAGGAGAGTTTTCTTTAATTTTTTTTTGTAAGCTTTTTGAAGTGAAATATAAGCACTTTTGGTCCATGATACCGTGGGTCGTTGGTTGGAAAAATTCTCTACAGGATTACCTTCTACCATTTTTTAGCCATTTTCTCTACTTCTTCCTGGCTGTAGAACGCTCCCCGATCAATCTCGGCTTCAGCTTCATCCAGTTCCCGGTTGTATTGCTCAACGCTGATAGGACCTTCCGTGAACTTAATCAAAGAAGTTTCTAATTCATTGAGTTCTTCTTCATTCAAGTGCATTACCTTCTCTATAATCGCATATTTTCTGGCGGCAATTGTTTCCATCTTTATCAAAATTTAAGTCTTTTAAAGGAATTTAGATTTTTCTGACTAATCCTGCTAATGGTATTCAACCCCATTTTTTAATCCAACCCTTGGACTTTCCAGCGTATCAATGAGTCTATCGACTTCACTGGCCTTCACTCCCAATTTTGCCTGATTGAAAATCGCCTTGACATTTCCGAGTTGATCGATTCTCTTTTGGGAAAGATTTGTTCCAGATCTGATTTCACCCACTCTTTTAGTGATATCCTTTTTGATATTATCCGGAGAAGCTGTCAGAATTTCACCCAGTACACGGTAAACCCCTTCCTTCGACAAGCTGCAATTAGGATTCAGACAAAGCTTGTTGATCAGTTCGTTTAAGGTCCCCGGCTCTCCTAATAAAAAATCAATGGCTAGTAGTTTTTCGGTTTTATCCAGCTTGTTTTCCGGGGTTTCTAAAAGATTATAATCCCGCTTTGCCCGCATATTTTCATAGAAAAGTAGTGCAGCTTTCTTATCCTTAAAATCCAGATTTTCAAATTCCCGGAAATTGGCCAGTTTCTCGGTAGGATCGACATATTTTAAAAATATACCCGTCTCTCGAATATTCTTAAGTGTATTGCCAATCAAATTGTAAATTATTCCCGCTGTAATCCCCGAAAAGAGAATGGCAAGTGGCACTTTCATCGTAACTTCAATCGTCAAGACTGAAAGTGCTAACAAAATGCTTAGAAAAGCAATAAGTATAGGGTAGACGAGTGACATATAAATAAACCACTTTCTTCGCAAAATAAAGATGGAAAAATCCTCAAAATGCTGTCGGTGGCTTGAAAAAATATGCCATCCATAACGATAAGCAAGAATTCTTTCCTCTTCCGAATAACCATCAAATAGCAATAAGTATTCTCTGAGTTTGTATTGCCATAAAAGTCTATTGGGATCAAACTTTTTCATAGATAATTTTTTCACATTTCAAATAGGAGCTCCCCAGGCTTTCTGCATCTCGTTTCTTTTTCTTTCTTCCGTAACTTTGACGTAGCGTTGAAAACTCTTATAATCTGAATGCCCTGTTATCTTCATCACCGTCTCAGCAGGAATCCCTTTTTCCAAGGAAAGGGTGGCAAAGGTTTTTCTACCAGTATGGGCACTGATAACCTCGTGTTTCTTGTAAATAGTAGATTGTTTGATGGCTCCTTTGTACCGAATGATTTCAATAGGATCATCAATTCCCACCAGTTTACAGAGCTCCTTTACATATTTGTTGAATTTTTGGTTGGAAATAATAGGAATTGGGGTCACCAGCTCTTTGTATTTTTCTAAAATGGATTTAGAATAACTGTTTAAAGGAACAATGGAAGGTTCCTTTGTCTTTTTGATGGTGAGCCGAATTTCCATTTCCTTGATATGTTCTCTTTTTAATTGTTGGAGGTCTGAAAACCTATATCCAGTCACACAACTAAAGCAAAAAACATCACGTACCTGGTCCAAGCGTTTATTTGAACTTAGGTTGAAATTAAATAGGAGATCCAATTCATTTTGGGTCAAAGCGATAACTTCCAGTTTGCCTTTCTTGATAGAAAATTCCTTGTATCCATCATTGACCTTGATTCCCTGCCTTTTGGCATATCCTAGAAAGGTTTTTAAGGTACTCAATTGTTTGGCAATGGTAATGTTATTCAATGTTTTGACCGTACCTGTAGTTTCATGTACTTCCTCCCAACCAATCAAATGGTTTTGAAAGGCATGCATAAAGTTGTAATCGATTTTATCAAAACGAATTTTTGTCCTGGTTTTGGTCTCGTAGTTTTTTAAATGCTTTTTGAGCGATTTATAGACCACAAGGCTTCCTTTCACTCGGGTAAGTTCATGCTCCTGAATGTAGCGGTCGATAAAATCATAGACCAAGTTTGAAGGGTCTTCTTTTTTGGTTTTGACCGTTTTTGATCCCTTAAGGGCTTCAACGATCATATCTGCACTATAAGAAATCCCTTCGAATAAAAACTTTGATTCAAGGGATTTAATCCTGTTTACCATAGAAAATAATTCCTCTTGGTATTGGATCAATTGATTTTTAGAAACAATTGTATCTTCATATGATTTTTGGATTTGGGCCTTTAATTTTTGGCTTGGGCTTATAATTTTTTGATTGTCATTGTCCCATAACTCGGGAGGCAGCTTAACCCCTGTCCCGATCTTCCTTCTTTGACCAGCAACCCTAATAATTAATATCAAAGGATGTTCTCCTTTACGATTAACTTTATCTTGTCTTAACTCAAAACGTAGCGTTGCTTCCATGTCATTGTTTTAACTGAAAATTAAATTTAAACAATATTTATAAAAGGGGGGCTATTTGGGGGGCTAAAATATTGATCAAATTGGCACATAACTGACCATCACTTCAAATCCTATATATCCATATATACGCATATACGGCATTTTTAGGAACTTTTATTGAAATATTGGCAATAGGTTCGAATCCCTCCTCCTCTGCACCAAAACAGCCTAGCAATTTGCTAGGCTGTTTTTTTTTGAGTCGTTGGGAGCCACCCAGCAACCAGGCCCGTCGCTAAAACAGTCCACCGGACTGTTTCTTTACGCTCAACCCTCTCCTCCTCTGCTGAACTAAAAAAAAAACATTTGAAATATAATTAGTTAGGTCTTTTTGTAGGGGTGCAAATTGGGGTGTTGATTTTTGAACAATAAAATACAGATACTATAAATGGTTTGTATTTTCTGTCGAGGATTTGAATTTTTTGATTCAGTTTCTGAATAAATTGGTGAACTCTTGTTTGGAATACATTGGATGTAATTATCCCGTCACCCCACTTATAAAGGTTTCTACAAATCCTAAAATCTTGTTTGTTACTCTTTCAGCTACGGAGGCTCGCGCCATGAATACTGGTCTTTTGCCAATAAGTTTCAAATCAGCCATTTGCGTTGATCCTAAAATTAAAAAAGGACAATGTGATTGAATGTCCGTTTTATGGCAGAGCCATGGTACCACAAAAGACCAAATCCTTTACTTGAGGATATATTATCGGGTTTAGGTCATTTGCCCTACCCCAACAAATCGTTTTCAACCTTCATCAGGACATCGTTTTGGCATTCCTGATCGGGTTCTTACATACAGTTACCGCATTTGGCCTGGTATCTCTTTACTTCTATTTCAACACAAAGTTTTCGAAAGCCAT
>NZ_CAXBOC010000494.1:0-4006 GCF_963976465.1 uncultured Cyclobacterium sp.
GTACTCCATATTGTGGATCAATTTGGAAACCCTGGTTACCAAATAATTGTAGCCCAGATAAGCCACAATCCCTACCACCAATCCTGTGGCAGTGGTAATCATTGCTTCATATATACCGGTAGAAAGCAATTTTGGAGAAACCATTCCCTCCTCTTGGGCTACTCCTATAAAAGCACGAATCATGCCAGCAACAGTTCCTAGGAAACCGATCATAGGCGCAGCACCGGAGACAGTAGCCAAAAGGCCAAGGTTTTTCTCTAGCTTATAGATTTCTATTTTACCTACATTTTCTATGGCTACTTCAATGTTTTTAAGAGGGCTCCCAATTCTTTCCAAACCTTTGGATATCATATGGGCAACGGGAGTTTCTTCTCCTTGGCAGACCATTTTGGCTTGCTCAATATTTCCACTTTGGACCATCATTTTTACCTGATCGATCATCCCCTTAGGTGTCTTAGATGCCTTTTTAAGGGTGATTATTCGTTCAATGAAAATAAAGATAGCCAAGATAAAAAGTAAATAAAGGGGTACCATCATATAGCCTCCCTTTATCATCAGATCCAAAAGACCAATATCATTGGAGCCTGCACCTTCCATAAGGGCTAGGGAATCTACAGCCTGAAGGCCATCACTTGTTGACAAAGTTTGTAGTAAAGTCATATTAATATTTCAAAACCCATAAGTTTTCTTCATAATTATCCTGAAAGCTTTCTCTGGCTTCCAAGGCAAGATCCACATTCTCATATTCCCCTATTCCTAAACGGAAATAGTGAATCTTCCCATAGGGATGTATCAAAAACGTATTCTCTCCAGCTTTATTGAGTCTATTCGAATAATCTCTTGCAAGGTCATCATCTATAAAACTACCTACCACCAAGAAATACCTGGGTGCATCTGCCCTTGAATTGATCTCAATTAATTGTGGAGAAGTTTCCTCTGGGAGCTCAGATTCTTCAATTACCGGTTCAGGCGTTTGTTCTTCGACTACAGGAGCAGGTTTTTCGACTTGGTTAGGCGTAGTTGTAGCTGTTTTATCCGCGCTTTGCTGGTCAAAATTATTGAAAGCACCGAAATAATAAAGTCCAAAACCAAGGCCTAGGATCAGCAATAAAATTATTAAAAAGATACCAAGTGTATTGTCTTTCTTTTTTTCTTCAGCAGGTGGGTTATTTTTTGATCCCGAAGCTGCATTTTTGCTTCCCTCGCTTGATTTTGTTCCAGCAGCTTTGGCTCCTTTCAATGGGGTAACATTGACCGGTGGTAAGCCAAAGTCCTCATCATTATCGGATTGGCTGTTTGGATCCTTGGAATTTTTGTCAGACATCTTAAAAATTGTTATTTTAATCCACTAAGCTAAAGCAAAACCAGCAAATCGCCAATATTGATACGAATAAATCCCCCATCCTCAAATTATATTTTTGGGGACTTACCACTCTTTTTTTAATTGGATGGTTAGTAATTATCAAAATTTAAAACTCAGTCCACCTATCAATTGAATCCCCCGAACAGGATAATTGCTAAAGCGTTGGTACTTTTGATTTAGCAGATTGTTGCCATAGGCAAAAGCAGAAAACCTTTTAGTAATTGCATAATCAGCACCTATTTGAAGGTCCACCAATGTACCAAGTATTCTCTGGTTGTCAGATACCAAATTTATCGCATTAATCCCTCCCATGGCATTGACATTGGCATGTACCAGCCATTTATCGTCTGGGGTAAAGGTATTGTTTAATTTCACCTCCCACTCCGGTCTTTGCCAGGCAAAGCTAATTTCATCCAATGTATAATGGTAATAATGCGCTGAAGCATCCAATTGATACCAATCATCAAAATTAAAATCTAAGGAAGCATGATATTCCAATACCTTGGAGTTATTGTCATAAATTAACTGAAAACGAGTACTGTCCATTTCATTGTTTCCATAAAAATGCATATTGGTGAAATCACCATACTTAAATCCAATTTTATAATTTACCTGATCATTGGCTTTGCCGGTGATTCCTGCATCTATTTGGAAATTTTGAATGGTATTTTTCAGGTTTTCTGAAGGTCCTAAAAAGGGATTTTCCTGGATAAAGTCATAATAGGTATTTCTAATGACATCCCCTTCGTAAGCTCCATAAATTCCAAGTTCAGGAACCACAAAGTAGGACATTTTCAAAATAGGGAAAATATGAAAATCTCCTGTTTTATTGGGAACAATATCATTCTCCTGGACCACATTCGCCCCTACTTTGATCTTAAAGGACTCTTTGGCATATTGTACATAAGGTTGTAACTTAAAATAGTTCCGCTTGATATCTTCATAATAAATATCCTGAGGTGAGGTAAAGGCCAAAAGGCTATTGATGCCGCCTTTAAGAAAGTCATTGGCCCTAAAACCTGCATTGGCTCGAATCAATACCTCAGTTTCCTTGGCCTCATATCGATCATTGAAAAGCCTTAAAGCAAGGTTGGCCTCATAATCAAAGGGCTCAGTTTTATCCACACGTCTTAATCCTGCCATGACTTTAAAAGTACCAAAAACCTGACGAATGGAGTCTTGCATTATAGCGGTTTCCGGATCCGGAGTATATCCATAGAAGTGATGCATATCCCTTTCGTATCCCAGCCTTCCAAATATCTCAAAATCATCCCTGTAAAAACTACCATTGAGCAATAAATCAGTATGGTCTTCTGCAGAATTTATCCCATCTACAGGCCCTGTATAAAAGCCCTGGTGTTTAAAATGTGCCCCATAGGTATAATCCTCATTGTCCAAACTATGGTAGTCTGCCTGGATAAGTGGAGAAGAATAATTGCCGTAACCAAACTTAACCAAGGCCTGCGTTTGGTCGCTCTCCGGTCTTGGAAAAGATTTTTGATAGGGCTGAAAATTCAAATCAACCGGAGCCAGTGTAGCTCCAAAATTTTTAACCTGATACGTATAATTAATTGAAGTAGTTACCTGAGGTAAGGCCGGCCTCTTTTCGAAGACCCTGGGCTGTGTAGGTAAACTTAAAACCCTGTCTTTACGGATAATAAACTCAGTATCCCTAATTTCTCCTCTTTGTGGGCCTGCTGTTTCTTGAGAAAACCCTTGGAAGACACCAGAAATTACCAACAGCCCCGTTATAAAATGCTTTAAATTTCTCATTAATCGGCTAAGTTGATGGTTTTCAATAAAGTTTCTGCTTCCTCTTTGACCGACTCATCAGAGGCATTTTCAATGATGGATTCTAAAGTTGCTTTGGCCTGAAATTTTTCCTCCATGGCTATATAATTCTGGGCAAGGACA
Organism: uncultured Cyclobacterium sp.; assembly: GCF_963976465.1. NCBI lineage: Bacteria > Pseudomonadati > Bacteroidota > Cytophagia > Cytophagales > Cyclobacteriaceae > Cyclobacterium > uncultured Cyclobacterium sp. The sequence goes on from NZ_CAXBOC010000494.1 coordinate 3,278, forward strand.
ATAAACTGCTTGCCATACCAATAAGCGTACTGAGTAAAAGGCTGCGAATTATCAAAAATCAATTCATTGGACGCTTCATATTCACCCTTTTGATTTAAGCGCAGAGCCATTTTATACAAGGCTTCAGCCCCCTGGACGGTCTTATGGGTTTCCATTAAATGCCGGTAAACTTCCATTGCTTGAATTTCGGCCTTGGTATTTTCTAGTGACTTGGCCTTTATCAAAAGTGCATTGGGCGCTGAGTCTATGGTGATACTGCCAAGTTCAAGTATTTTATCTGCATTGATAATGGCTTCATTGTATTTTTGTGTTTCAAAATAAGCCTGCATCAAACCGTAGGTAGCTTCATATTCCTCCGCTTTGCTCCTAGCATTTTTTGCAATGAACTGGTAATAAGGTATTGATTTTGCAAAATTGCCATTTTCAAACTCAATCTGTCCTATCTTTTGATAAACACGGCTTTTGAGGTTGTTGTCACTGGTATTCTCTATTTCATAGAAAATAGCCAATGCCTTTGTTTTATCTCCCAACCTAAAATTGGCGTCTCCTAAATAATATTTTGCCTCCGGAATTTGAGCTGAATTTGGATAATTTCTAATGAAGTTTTCCAATGCAGTGATGGCATCTCGGTAAGACTGATTGAAAACCAGACTTTTTGCAGCTGAAAATTCAACATTTTGAAGGTTATTATTGCTAGGATTCGATTTTCTATATCCGGACAGGTAAGTA
>NZ_CAXBOC010000495.1:0-4004 GCF_963976465.1 uncultured Cyclobacterium sp.
TACCATATTTGCATACCTGCCGGGTACATTGGCTGCAATCACTTGTTGCTTGTTTTCTTTGGCTAAATTTACCAAAGGAGCGTAAGCTGAATAATTGTTCCAAATTTTACCTTCTTGCCGGAGTTTCTTTTCTGTAATAAAACCTGCAAGGTATTCATCCATTACGAGCTGCACATCTCTCTCAAACATTTCCATACTGAGGGTCAGGGAGCTGTTCTTTGCTAGTAAGCTTTGGTACAATTGGTATTGCAGCACGTGAGCAATGCTGTCATTGTGTTCTTCTCCAAAAAATATGACCTCTGCCTCAGTTAGTTTATCTACCAAAGCAACCAAAGAGAGCTTATTTCCTGTTTCTGTTTCAATGATAGTATAGCAGCTTTTTTGCGAGGAGGTAGGTGGAAAGCTGACCTGTAAAAAAATAAAGAAGAGAGAAGCGATAGAAAAATTCATATTAAGGGAGTTTAATAGGTTAAAGTATAAAATTTTACCTATTTTATCAAAAACGAAATGCCAAGAGGATATCATCATAAAATAAAAGAATTGCTTGGGTTATATGTTTTAATTGAGTGAATACCTTTTTTTATTAGGGGAAATCACAACATTTCTAAATCTAATTTCGTCTAAGTTTTAATGTTTACTCAAAATTTAACAATTTAAATTATTTCAAAGATGATCAGAAAGGGCATGTTCACCCTATTGCTAATGGTAGGGTTTGTTTATATGGAAGCAAAAGCTCAACAGGAGTTTAAAATTGTGACTGTGGTAGAATCTATCGTACCAATGGGAATTGGTAGGTCACGTATCATTGACAGTCAGACGGAAAATAATTATGAAGAATATACCACTGATAGAACGGATGGTAAAAAAAGTAATCAAAAAGAAATCAAAAGGTCTGATATTAAAGTCGATGAGTTGGAAGAAACGAAATTACTCAATTTTTTCAGTTTGACCGGTATCAACTTTCAGAACATTGCTTCAAATGATGCAGTTATCGCTTCAAAAATCAATGCCATGCTGGCAGAGGGCTGGAAACTGACTTATGTTGCAAGTGGAGTGGAAAGCAATGCAGGAGCAGATGATGGCAAGGGGATTTATATTACCCGCTTGTTTTTTTCCAGATAGGGTGATGAATAAAGATTAGGAGTAAAGGTGGATATAATACCTCCTTTACTCCTATAATGTGGTTTGTAAATGATTTAAAGAAGTTTATTTTCAGAAGTCGGTCCTTAATTGTACATTTAGAACTGATGGCTATTAAACCTTTTACACACCAAATCGAGGAGCTAGATCCGGCTGAAGATTGTGAGAAAATTTGTTATCTCCTCACTTTTCATTGTTTCCCCTGGGACATGGAGAAGGCCCTTGAATTTGCCTTGTTCAGAACTTTTGCGGTTCCATCCGTTTCCCGTTTACTTGTAGCAACAGGTGAATTTATCAAACATACACGTAAGCGGTATGATGATACCGAGTTGCTCTTGTATGAAATCCTCGAAAATGGCATGGAAAGTGAACGTGGAACCATGGCAATAGATCGAATTAATACTATGCATGGTAGGTATAAAATAGCCAATCGAGATTACCTCTATGTACTTTCTACCTTTATTTTTGAGCCAATTCGTTGGATGGATAAATGGGGATGGAGACCTTTTTCAACAGCTGAAAAAACGGCAATTCTTAACAATTACATAAGGTTAGGTGAACGGATGCACATCACCGGTATTCCACAAAACCTCGCAGATTTTGAAGCCTTTAACATGGCATATGAGCAAGAACACTTTATGTTTCATAATGCCAATGCAATGGTAGGTAACAAAACCCTTGACCTTTTGCTTGGATTCTATTTGCCCAGTTGGTTATTCCCTATGGGAAGGCCTATAGCTTTGTGTCTTATGGATTGTCCACTTAGAAAAGCAATGGGTTATAATAAACCGGCTGATTGGTTAATTAAAACGGTACAGCAAGGAATGCTTATTCGGAGTAAGTTGTTAAAATGGTTGCCTGAAAGAAAAAGTCCCATGTTAGGCACAGCGCGTAAACGAAAAACTTATCCAAGGGGATATAAAGTGGAGGAATTAGGTACTTTTAGATAATAATGCTTCACTTAATTTTTTGTTGTTTCGGAGGATATGGACAATGCCTGCAATTGTTACCACAGCAACTTCCCCTTTCCAAATGATAATTCTCGGTAAAGACCATAAGCCCATTTTCAAAATAGTAATGAAAGCCTTCTTTTAATAAATGGGGAGGAGTAAGTTTGTTTTCCTTTTTCAATTTGATGATGCTGCTAACCAGCTTTACGTTGATAATGTCAAAGGTGATTTGGTGAAATTACTTTCTTCAAAATAGGGATTATTAGTTAGCAGTCATTCAAAAATAGGGTGTAAAGGTAAAGCGTAGATTATAAGGCTCCATCTTTACACCCAATTTCTTTTATTCCTTTAGCCTCCGCCAAAGTAATCAACAAATTATTTTATAACTAGTACCCCGGATTTTGTAACAATTGCGGTGCTCTGTTTAGTTCGTCCTGTTGTATGGGGATCCAATAAAGTTTTTCGGAAAAGTTTCTTTTAGGGGCTGCCGATATTTTCTTCCAAGTAGTGGTAATGACACCGTCCTCTGTGACTTCTTTGATATCTACCCCATAAAGGTCAGGAGCAAAATTTTCCTCAAGCAGTTTCCATCTTCTGGTATCATACCAGCCTACATTTTCAGAAAAGAACTCTATCTTACGCTCATACCTTAAGGCTTCCATTATGTCTCCTGTAAAATCAGGTAATGCAACCCTGTTTCTAACCATGTTGATATAGGTTGTGGCCGTTTCAGTATCCCCTAGTTCCAGTGAAGCTTCTGCGTAATTCAATAGTATTTCTGGATAGCGTATCCATATAAAGATATTTTCATTGGCCATATCTCTGCCAATAATCTCATCGTCCATGAATTTTTTCAATACATATCCGGTATAATTTCCATTGGAAGGAGAAACCGGGCCTTGTCTGGTATCCAAGCCAAAGCGCTCGCTTACTACAACACCATTTTCGATTACAGTTCTTGTTCTTCTTTCGTAGATGCCAAGTGGATCGATATGTGCCAAATCATCGAATCTTGGTTGGAAAACAGCACTGTCATATAAGATGCTACCATAGAACCTGGGTTCCCTATGTTTGTATGGGTTTTCATTTGTAAATTTAGTTGACACATTGGTGTACTCATCATTAGAATTGAAGGTGAAATGGTCAAAGAAGTCAGTGCCATCAGCCATTTGGTAGCTGTCTACAAAATTCCCATAAGGTGCGTTGTTTCCATGACAAGATAAGCCGTTAAGGCCGTTTCTTAGATTGGTGTTAATCCTAGGGCCATCATCCGCTCTATGCATTTTCCCCCAAATAACTTCAGGACTGGATAAATCTCTGGCTTTAAATAAAGAGAAATAATTATAAGCAGCAGCTTCTTGATCAGGAGCACCAAAATCTTCCAATGAAACTGTTCCTAGGTCTATTAAATCTTTAGCAGCATCTCTGGCAGCAGTCCATAGTGCTTGCCGGTTGGGGTTTTCATAACCAACATATTTATTAACTGCCGTGCCATCTGCTGTTAAATCACTGGCTGCAAATAAAAGCATTCTGGACTTGAGGGCCATAGCGGTTGCTTTGGTAGCTCTGCCCATTTCCATTTCACTTTTGAGCAACAATAAATCGGCTGCTGTGTCACAATCCTGAACTATAAAATCAATGGTTTCTTCAAAAGAACTACGCAAGTAACTGGAAAAGTCCTCACCCAATTCAGCTGGTGTATCCAATAAGGGAACACCGCCATAGGATCTGCAGATATCGCTATAAAATACTGCCCTAAGGAAAGTAGCTTCACCTTTTAATACGTCTACCTGGGCCTGAATATTTGCCCTCTCAGATTCAGGATAGGCCTCTGGCAGGGCATCGATTTCAGATAGAAATAAATTTAGCTTATGAATATTGGAATAGTGCTGCCAGGTTAAGTGTCCCCTGTCA
>NZ_CAXBOC010000496.1:0-3978 GCF_963976465.1 uncultured Cyclobacterium sp.
CAATTCCAAAACCAAAGTCATTCAATTTAAACTTTGCCTCTTCAACTCCAAACTTCATGTTTTCAAGGTCAACATTGATTTCCGAGTCTATGGCAAGTACTTTATTGGTCAAATATTCCACTCCTTCATAGGCCACATTGACAATATTCCCCTCACCGGCCACCATCAAATCATAAACATCAAGGGTGAGATCTCCACTGCCTTCAAAATTCATTTCAGACATAACCATAAGAAAATCCAGGGATCGATCATCATAGATAAAGTCAAGGTTTTCAATTTCAATTAAATCAATTCCCAATTGAAAGTTTGATGTGGTCGTGTCCACGACTTCTTCCTTTTCACTTTCATACATGATGTCATAATTGGCCTGCCCATCTTCTAATACCTTGACATAAAATTGTCCATCCTTCAAGCGAATTCCTTCCAAACTTGGATTGTCACTAAATATAACGGACCATATATCCAGATCAACCTGCATTTCCCCTAGATGCACTAAAGTGTCATTTTGGAAGGGTGGGTTGCCTTTAATTCCAAAATCCCCTAATCCTGCAGACAAGCTTGGAAAGTGACTAAAAACACTTAGACTAACTTTATCTCTGTCGTAGTATACAGTAGCATTCACACTCTTCTCAAGTTCTTCATCCAGCTTATCAAAGATTCTATCTTTGAAAAAATAGGGAACGGCCACCAAGACCAAAAGAATAAGCGCAAACAATGCAAAAATAAAATAAGCAATTTTTTTCATGGTGAATAAATTAATAGAAAAATTTAAACTTTAAGAAAATCTGATCTGAGCTCCTTTCATTGGCACACATACCCTGTTGATAATTTAAACGAAAATAGGCAATAAAGTTATTTGGGCAAGATCATTATTTTCAAATAACAATGCACTCCTTTTACTCGGAATCCAACAGTAGGAGAAACAATATATTTTGAACCTATATTGGTTCCTAGAAAAAAGGAAAACAGTGATTCAATAGAACAAACCACAATGGGGTTCTATTTGCTCAACTATGAACAACAAAAACGATACCGATAAAAACAAAGTATCCTAAAAAATAATTAAAAATTGGAGAGGGTGGCAACTAAACTGACATTAACCTAAAATGACAATCTCCGGCTTTGGCAGTAGATATCTCTTTACTAAGGTGGTAAACGGCCTCAAGTAAGGGAGCATTCTTGATTGTACCGGCATCAATTGCTTTAAAGCCTATCAGTTCAATTAATTTTTTTACTACCAATTTATCTTTGGTATCATCTCCGCAGAAGTAAGTTTCTTTGATCAGCTCCAAAGGGTCGGATTTGGGATAATCAAGCCCAAGGTTATTGAAGGCTTTGAATACGTGCTGATGTCCTGTCTCTTGCCTAATAAGCGTGGTGTTGCAAACCACACTTTCATCATTCACTCCATTTGTACTGTCAACAATCAACATATCCGGTGAACTGTATTCCTTAATGTATTTGCATACCACGGGCAAAAACTCGTTTTCACAACAAATGATTACCACATCTGAGTTTGAAATCACTTCAGCGTAGTTTAATACATTGTGGTTATGCATTTTTAGAATTCTCCATTCTACTTTCCGGGTACTGAATCCCTCCCTGACCCCGAAAGCCACATTCATTCCTCTAGCAATAAACTTATTGCCTAAATTTGTCGCCAAATTAGTACCGCCTAAAATTCCTATATTCATGTTATTCGAATTGTTAAATAGTGAACAGCCTATTTCGGTAAAATACGCGATGCTCAGCTAAAGTTGAACGAGGGGTGATAAGTCCGAAAAACAGGTTGTTAAATATTAAATAATTGAAAGCTAATCAATTGTAGCTAAATTACAAATTATTTTTTTACATATGAAATTAATTTCTTTGAATTATGTTTTTTGTAGTTAATCACAAGTCTTAAGAAGCAATTAATCCTACTTTTAAAGGAATTTTTCCGAAAGTGCCTTTTCAAAAACCCCATGTAGCTTGGTATTGGAGGCCAACATCTGTCCACCAAATATAAAATTATCTCCTCCGGAAAAATCGGTAACCTTTCCTCCTGCCTGTTTCACTATTAATGTTCTGGCAGCGACATCGTAAGATTGTAAATTATACTCCAGGTAACCTTCCACGCGGCCACAGGCCACATAGCATAAATCTACAGCTGCTGAACCCAAGCGACGAAGACCATGGCTATTTTTGATAAAGAATTTCAGCAATTGTAAATACTCTTCCAGCTTCCCTCCATCATCATAGGGAAAACCTGCTGCCACCAAACTATCTCCTAAGGCATCGGCTTCACTAACCCTTATAGGTTTCCCATTGCAGGTAGATGCTGCTCCTTCATATGCTGCATAACATTCATCAAGGTTGATTTCATACACCACACCAACAATGATCTCAGATCCCCTGGCAAGTGCTATAGACACTGCGTACATCGGTATTCCATGAACGAAGTTGGTGGTACCGTCTAAAGGATCCACAATCCAGGTTAAAGGTTTATTTTTATCTGACCTTGTTCCTTCCTCTGTAATAAAACCCGCTTCAGGTACAATCTCAGCCAATTCTTTGACAATAATCTCTTCTGCACCTTTGTCTACATAGGAAACCAAGTCATTGAAGCCTTTTTGTTCAACTTTATTTAGGCTGAAACCTTTGCTTTCTTCTCTGATAAATGCGCCTGCCTTTTTGGCAACAGCTTCTACTTTTTTAGTAACTTCTTGGAGATTCATATTATTTTTTTCCTGCAACTGTTAATACAATTTCACCTTTGAGGGTGTGGGTTGAATAATAATCTATGAGTTCGGTAAGGCTTCCCCTTACATTCTCTTCATGAATTTTTGTCAATTCCCTGCTCACACATGCCTCTCTTTCAGGCCCGAAGACTTCAGAAAATTGATTCAGCGTTTTAATCAGCCTGTAAGGAGACTCATAAAACACCATGGTTCTACGTTCCTCTGCCAAACCTTCTATACGGGTTTTTCGGCCCTTCTTATGGGGTAAAAACCCTTCGAAAACAAATCGGTCATTCGGAAGTCCTGAGTTAACCAAAGCAGGGATAATGGCAGTGGAACCGGGTAAACTGCAGATCTCTATATCAGCAGCAATCGCTTCCCTCACCAGCAGAAACCCAGGATCAGATATTCCGGGTGTACCTGCATCGGTTATCAGCGCAAAAACAGTTCCCTGTCTCATTCTTTCTATAAGCCTGGCAATGCTCTTGTGCTCATTGTGAATATGGTAACTCTCTAGAGGACGTTTGATTTCGTAATGTTTTAGCAGCTTGCCTGAGGTTCTTGTATCCTCTGCTAAAATCACATCTACTTCCTTGAGCGTATCCAATGCCCTTAAGGTAATGTCCCGAAGGTTTCCAATGGGTGTAGGTACTAAATAAAGGCCAATGCCTGACTCCTTGGACATATTAAATTAAACGGTCTATGGCTTGGGCTAATTCACGGTCTTTTTCAGTCACAGTGTTTCCCTTATCGTGGGTTGTAAGTTCTATGTCTACTTTATTGTACACATTGCTCCAATTGGGATGGTGTTGCTGAGACTCTGCCAATAGGGCTACCCGAGTCATAAAGGCGAAAGCTTCACTAAAATCTTTAAACTCAAAAGTTTTAACTAATTTATTATCGGCTTCTTTCCACATATTATCAAATATTTATAGTGCAATTACTCCTTTAATTTTTGCTGCTTTTTCATAAACATCAATGATCGACTGACTATTCGGCATCATTGATTTGATCGTCACGCTAACGTATTTACCCTTAGAGGAGGGTTTTAAAACCATTTCGTTGTTGGGCAACAAAACTCCAATCTCATTTTCTTTGCCATTGGGAACAATAAATTTAAACATGTACAAAGTAGGGAAACTGGTTTCTTTTTCCAGCTTCTCTTTGAAGGTTGAATTATTCGCTATTTTTTCCATCAATTAATCAACCAATTTTTCTTAAAATTAAATCCCTAGAAAGCAAAAAATCCCATTCTGAG
>NZ_CAXBOC010000497.1:0-3976 GCF_963976465.1 uncultured Cyclobacterium sp.
AAAAAATCAACAAAGATGAGAAAAATGTCTTCGTACTTATGGGTGATGGCGAGCAACAAGAAGGGCAGATTTGGGAAGCTGCTTTAAGTGCTCCTCACCATAAATTAGACAATTTGATTGCGACCATAGACCTTAACGGTCAGCAAATAGATGGCCCTACCAAGGACATCATGAATTTAGGAGATCTAAAAGCCAAATGGGAAGCTTTTGGCTGGGAAGTCATTGAAACCGAAAAGGGTAACGACATGGCAAGTGTGGTCGAAGGACTAGAAAAAGCAAAAAGCTTGCTAGGAAAGGGCAAACCTGTATTGAACCTATTGCACACTGATATGGGCTATGGGGTAGATTTCATGGCCGGTACCCACAAATGGCATGGGGTAGCTCCTAACGATGAGCAACTTGAAAACGCCCTTGGCCAGTTGAAAGAAACACTTGGAGATTATTGATTTCGGTGATAATAGATCTATAAATTTTGAATAATGGAAAATAAATTGGATACAAAATATACTTACACCGAAAAAAAGGACACCAGATCCGGATTTGGTGATGGTCTACTTGAGGCCGGTAAAAGGAATGAAAATGTAGTCGCACTTTGTGCAGACCTTATTGGCTCATTGAAAATGGGGGCTTTCCAAAAGGAATTCCCTGAACGTTTCTTTCAAATGGGCATTTCAGAGGCCAATATGATCGGTGCAGCAGCAGGATTGACTATTGGAGGAAAAATCCCATTTACCGGAACATTTGCGAACTTTTCTACAGGGCGTGTTTATGATCAAATCAGACAGTCTGTGGCCTATTCCGATAAAAATGTGAAGATCTGTGCATCCCATGCCGGTCTTACCCTCGGTGAAGATGGAGCAACCCACCAAATCCTGGAAGATGTGGGCATGATGAAAATGCTTCCCCATATGACAGTAATCAACCCTTGTGATTACAACCAAACCAAAGCCGCCACCATTGCCATCGCTGAACACGAAGGTCCCGTTTATCTAAGATTTGGTAGACCAAAATGGCCAATTTTCACTCCTGAAAACCAGGAATTTGAAATTGGAAAAGCCTGGAAAATGATTGAAGGTACTGATGTTACCATTTTTGCTACCGGACACCTTGTTTGGGAAGCGGTGGAAGCAGAAGCAATCCTTAGGGCTGAAGGCATCTCTGTGGAACTAATCAATATCCACACCATCAAACCTTTGGACACTGAAGCTATTTTGGCTTCCGTAGCGAAAACAGGTTGTGCAGTTAGTGCAGAAGAACACCAGTTCAATGGTGGTCTGAATGACAGCATTGCCCAAACCCTTGTAAGAAACCAACCTGCACCTTTGGAGTTTATTGGTGTAGACGATTCGTTTGGTGAGTCAGGAAAGCCTGAAGAACTATTAGAAAAATATGGCTTGAATGCCAAGAACATTGTTGAAGCAGCAAAAAGAGCTATTTCAAGAAAATAAACAGCTTTAACAAATACTGAAGCGGAGAAAATTAAAAATTTTCTCCGCTTTTTTTGTTTAAACTCAATTATAGCTTACTCCAAATTGTAGATTGCCTTTTAGATAATCTACTTTATCTTCCCATCACAAATATGCCTGGCCTTTGGCATCTAAGCTAACACCTTTTACCCAAACTATATTATTTTCTTTTTCCTCTAATGAAATAGACACTTGGTTAGCTCAGGCTTATCATTTACATTTATAAACAACTAACCATTTTATTTTCAGATGAAATCCCTATTTATTGCATCAAGTACCTTTTTCCTAATTACAGCTATATTCCTATTTGCCGAAGTATCTTCAGCTGCGGCACAAATTCTTACTTTTGAAGAAAAGGAAGATGGGGTATTGTTACTTTCAGACGGAAAGCCAAGGTTTTTTTACCAAAAGGAAATGATTAGCCTTAATGGAGAATACCCAAGGGCCAACTACCTTCACCCGGTTTTCGACACCAAAGGCGAGATCGTTACGGAAGACTTCCCTGATGACCATTTACATCACAGAGGAATTTTCTGGACCTGGCACCAACTATGGGTAGATGATTTGAGAATTGCAGATCCATGGATTAGCGATGGTGTTGAATGGGATGTAAAAAAAATCAAAACAGAAATCCATCCAAACAATTCTGCAACCATAGCTGTCAAAGTAATATGGAAAGCCAATAAAATTTCAAATAAGAAGATTATTGAAGAAAATACCACCATCACCTACCAACCTACTGGAAATCAAGTCTACAAAATAACTTTTGACATTACCCTAAAACCGCTTGTTTCCGGTGTGCGCATAGGTGGATCAGAGGATGCAAAAGGTTATGGAGGGTTCTCTCCGAGGCTAAAATTATCAGAAACTGTAGGTTTTTATGATGAAAACGGCACAGTAACTCCAGACAATTTACCCGTCTCTGCAGGTGATTGGATCAATATCACAAAAAAGGAGCCTAATGATCCGGGGGTAGTGATCATGGGTGAACCTGATCAACTCCCCTCCTATCAAGGATGGATCCTTAGAAAGAGAAACAGCATGCAAAACATGGCTTTCCCCGGTAAGGAACCCATCTTGCTAAGTAAAAAAGAACCTTTACATTTCAGAAACCAATTGCTCATACATCAAGGGTTGTCAATAAGGGAGATTAACAATCAATACAGAATATTTAGAAACCAAAACCCCAATAATTAATAAACCATTGTTTGATTTCTTTGGGTGAAATAAAAAAAGCAGTGGCCATAGACCACTGCTTTTTTTGTAATTAGGTTAGATATAATTGATTATTAAATCTGAAATATTTACTTATTTACCGGTTCCAATGGGGCTTTCATTTTCAAAATTTCTTTACCCATGGCATCAAATTTCTTTTTGATTTCTTCACCGGGTGTATTGGATTCAAACTTCACCAGATAATTTACCATACTTTCTTCGGTCACTCGATGTGCTTCTGAAATCTTCAGGTCTTTCAATTCCAAATCATTTTGAATCGCTTCTTTTACCTTCTCAGGAAGGTTTTCCGGATCAATTTTGGTTGTTTCCTGGTACCATTCTTGAGAAAGTGGTGTTACAGTAGTTCCTGCATTTGCAAAAGCAAATACACACATTGCGGCGGCACTTAAAATTAACTTTTTCATAATTTGGATATTTATGGTTAAAATAATAGTTAAATAAACAATACTATTCACGTATCATTTACAACTATTTTTAGCCAATACTGATGCCAAATAATAATTAAAAGATGAAATTTTACTTAAATAGGGCTTTAAAGCAATTTTAAGCAGTGTTTTAAAAAAGTATTTGAAAACTTGTTGGCACCAATGAATTCAAAATATGTGGAGCCAAAACCACACACTGTAAATAACATTAACATTTTATACACAAATACATAAAAGGCATATTTATTATTTAAAAAGCATATTTTTAATTTGAAAAGTTAAATTGATTGAACTTTAGAAATAGAGATATAGTGGGAAAAATTAAAAACGCCATCGCTATGTTACCGTATTTTTAAGGTTTAAAATTAAATTAGTCCTAATCCCTAAACTGAAATTAATGGATAATCAGATTCACTTAACCGGATAACTAACTTTGGAGACTTTGAAACAGCAAAATTAATAGTAGACTTTAAGCCCCTCCTATCTAAAAAGGGGCATCACTTATTTGATCCAACTGATCACTACTATTTATATTATTCAAAAGTAATACCTTACTGCCAGGCTTGGTTGGTCAAGAAATCCATCCACTTCAAAAACCCAACCTTTGTCCTCATAGTTGTTAATATTGTGAGCACTAACGGTACTCTTATTATTAAACTTAAAAAATTGACTTTCTATAAATATTAGTTCAAAGCTAAATTTTTCACTTGGAAAATAAGCCAATCCCAGGTTCCCAAAAAGGGCGAGTTGATTTAATTTTTGCTGTGAAGAGTATAACCACTCTTCATTGGCAATAACTGATTCAATAAAATAATCAGTATAGGAATACCTGAGCCCATAGGTACCTAT
>NZ_CAXBOC010000498.1:0-3962 GCF_963976465.1 uncultured Cyclobacterium sp.
CTGTCCTGATCGTATAAGGCATAGAGTAGATAGGCTTCCGGAGCATTTTTTTGTTGCAAATCTCCGGCAATGATGCCAGAAAGGTTTAGCAGAGCAATAGGGTTGCCACTACCGGATCTTTGAAGACTTTCTCCCAGCTCACTTAAGCCATCTACCAAACTGTTTTTAGCTGATTGAGTCAAATAAGATGTCGCATGCATTTTGGCACCTTTTTTTTCAGCGTATTTTCCATGTACATGAAGGGTGGGTTATTGTTAAGGGAAATTTTATGAAATTCTATTATCATCAGGTCATTGCAAAAAGCTGATTTACAAATTTTTTGAATTTAATTACAGTTGATAGGAAGGTGAAATCGCAAATTACCCCTAGTTGAGGTCTTCATCCAAAAATTCCTGCCTATGCTTCACAATAAAAAAACAACCGCTTCGGGTGGATTCTTGTTTTTATTCCACAGCTGTGTCATCTAGATCCCTAAATTCAATTTCAAAATTTTTAGATTTCCTGATAGTCTGAGAACTTAATATCTTCTTATTTTCTTCAGGGTAAGGGTTGGAATAGTATACAACACCATGATTCGCTACATATTTCATAAAGGATAACTCTGATTCATGTTTATATAAATCATTTTCCAAAAATTCAGATATTGGAATACCTACTATAAACCCATCTACGGAATTAGGCGTAAATATTAAAGGGTTAATGCTCTCATATTCGGTTAACAGGAGAGTATCTTTGACTCCAGAGTATTCGAAGCATATATATAAATAAGGCGGTTCATCTGCATCTCGATTGAAGTGGGTATTAAGTAGGACAGTTACTGAATCTGATGAAGAATTGACAACATTAAAATCATAATAGATTCTCGGAATCACATATATTCTAGCCTTGTTCAGTGAATCATTTTCATAATAATTTATGAAAACTCTATCAATTTCAACCTGAAAACCAAGACTGTCGTTGTTTTTTGGATTCCGGCATCCACCCAGAAGGATAAGTGAAACAATTGCAATTCTAAATATCATCTTTCGCTTTTCTTTACAGTATTATAATTACTCCTTATAAAGTTTTTGTAATACTTTGTAGAAGTCCCCCCTAGGTGTAGTTTATGCCTTCGTGAAATGGGTGTATTAAGTAGCTTAAGAAAACAGATCCCCCTGTACTATATTCTGGGGTAGCTTGGGGTCCATAATTGGGCTATCAAGCTATTTTTGCTGTTCGATTTTAACAAAAATAAAGCTTACCAAATTAAATGGAACAGATGTCACCTGATTTTTACTGTTGTCTTTGTGGCTTTGACCAGAAGAAGTAGAAATTTGAATAATTTGCAACCCTACAAAAAAGAAAAACCCCAACTATCAATATTTCAGATAATTAGGGTTTTGTTCAGTAGAGAGTGGGGGATTCGAACCTATATACTAGAAGTGACAAAATATTATTATAAATACCATATATACATATATATAGCACAATTCTATCCCAGGTAAAGATAAGTTTTGAACACATTTAATCAACTTTTTCGCCCCTGAATTCACCCCTGTAATTTTTTTTCATTAAGTTTAAAAATCATTAAATAAACTAGGGCATGGAAGCATCTTTAAGGTATGAGCTAAGACGGGATTTGGAAAACAAAAAAGGTGAGCAACCACTTACATTATTGATTCACCTGTCAAGTCAGCGGAGAAAAGTTGCCACCGGGATCCGTCTTATACCAGAGCTTTGGTCCCATGAAAACCAGCAGATTTTAAACCTCACCACCAAACTAAAAACCCTTCTTCAGAAAAAATACGGTGACAACCTTCCTAAAAAGCAAACCTTAATCCACTATCAAGATGACCTTATTGATCTAAAGAATAAAGTCAGGAAGATTGAGGAAGGGTTTAGATCTAAGGGGATAGCCTATAGTATTGAAATGCTGATTGAGAAAATCAAGGAAACTAAAGAGATAAAAATCAAAAAAGAAGACTCTACCAACTTGGTTTACGACTTTATCGACCGGTACATTAATGAGCATGAACTCACAAGGGTTAAGGGTAGTCTAGTCGTTTATAAATCCCTCAAAAATCATTTAAAAAACTATGAAGTAAAGACCAGAACCAAAATTCGATTTGAAAATATCGATTATACATTTATGCAATCCTTCCAAAATTTTTTAATCGGATGGGAAAGAGTCCATGAGACCACAGGAACTGTCAATACTTTAAATAACATTACAATTGCTAAGCAATTAAGTACGCTCAAAACCTTTCTGGGATATGCCAAAAGACTGGGTATAAAAGTTAATGATGGGTATAAGGATTTCGCAATAAAAAGAGATAAGCTTGAAGTAATCGCTTTAACCCAAGATGAATTAGACCAACTTTTTACTTTCAACCTGAGCTCAAACAAACGGTTAAGACAAGTACGTGATGTTTTCTGCTTTAGCTGTGTTACCGGCCTTAGGTTTTCAGATCTTCAACAATTAAAAAGAGAACATATCAAAGAAATAGAAATCAGGCTGACAGTCAAAAAAACCAAAGAACACTTAATTGTCCCACTAAACAGTTACTCCAAAGTTATTTTACATAAATACAAAGAACTTGTCTCTCCCCTACCCGTAATTTCCAATCAAAAATTCAATAAATATGTTAAGGAACTTTGCAAATTGGTGGGTATCGATGATCCAATTGAGATCATCCGGTATAAAGGAGCCATCAAGCATGCAACTATTTACAAGAAACACGAAATTATCAGTGCACATACGGGTAGGAAAACCTTTGCAACTCTTTCACTGGAAAAAGGAATCCCAGCAGAAACTGTGATGAAAATAACCGGCCATTCAGATTATAAGAGCTTTCAACGCTATGTGAAAGTAACGGAAGAAAGAAAAAGAAATGAGATGCAGAAAGCCTGGGGTGCTCCTATTTGATATTTAAAATATAACCCATGAAAAAGTTTGATCCCAATAGACCTTTATGGCAATACAAACTCAGAGAATACTTACTGCTTTTTGACAGTTATTCGGAAGAGGAAAGAATTCTTGCTTATCGTTACGGTTGGCATATTTTTTCCAGCAATCGAAATCATTTTGAGGATTTTTGCCACTTTATCCAGCGCAGGAAATGGTTCATATACCTTTCCTTGATTTACCCAATCCTACTTACATTTCTAAGTCTTTTACTGGCCGTTTCAGTCCTGAATATGGACGTTACTTTAAAAGTACCCATTGCTATTATTTTCTCCGGGATAACAGCTGGAATTATTTACAATTTGATTGGCAATACGCTTAAAAATATTCGGGAGACGTGGATATTTTTAAAATATGTTGATCCTGCCGAAAAACTACCCAATTTCCGTGAGTTTGAAAATCTTGATTTTATGGACAAGGAAGGGGCAATCCAATTTTATGATAATATGAGGGCGAAGCGCGATTATTCTATTATAGCTGCTGATGAAAACGAGCTAGATAAAACGGAGAAATTACTGGCCCTTGATTTTCTATTAGGCGGTCCTGGAAATCTGAACGAACTAATTAACAAACTGTGTCATCACTCAACATGTAAATTGACTAAGGAAGGTGTTTATCGTGTATTAGGGGAAATTCTAGCAGCATCTCCAGACAATATTAAAAAGGACATCACAAAAGGAGTAAAAGAAATCAGGTCAGGAAAAAGCTTGGGTCAAAAAAGAATAGACCAGCTAACAAACGTCAAGACCATCTTTAATCAATCAAAACTGTCATTAAAGGCCAATGAAATTGATAAACTCCTTGACACTGCCCAAACAGCAACTCAGGATAAATCACGTTTGGATATATATTAATTTGCGGTTAAAGGACTTAATGTAGCAGGTACCATTCAAAAGTATAATTGTGCCATTCTAATTGGGAGTGTTAGCTCAACTCTGTCTGGCTTCCCTTCGGGGGGCTAGCCCCCATAGCCGTCAGGCTAAGTGTTTAAACGTCTGATTTTGAGAAAGTTTATCTT
>NZ_CAXBOC010000499.1:0-3950 GCF_963976465.1 uncultured Cyclobacterium sp.
TGCCGACATGTGGATTCATGAAAGCTTTACCACCTATTCGGAAAGTCTTTTCTTGGACTATCACTATGGAGTCATTGCCGGAAATGAATACCTTCAAGGAGCAAGGAGAATTATCAGAAACGATGGGCCTATAATCGGGGATTATGAAGTAAATCAAAGGGGTTCCGGGGACATGTATTTCAAAGGAGCCAATATCCTCCATACCCTACGTCAATGGATTGACAATGATGAGAAATGGAGAGGCATTTTAAGGAAAATGAACAAGGTTTTTTATCATCAGACGGTAACATCTGTTGAAATAGAGACTTTTTTGGCTGAAGAAAGTGGTTTGAATCTTCAGGCTTTCTTTGACCAATATCTTCGTACAGAAAAGGTGCCTATTTTTCAATATTACTGGAAAGGGGATAAATTGTATTACCGGTGGGAAAACAGCGTTGCCGATTTTGCCATGCCGCTTAAAATCAATCAAAATGAAAAGACACATTGGATTGATCCGGAGAAAGGCTGGAAAAGTTCTGAAAAATTAGGAGCAAATGTAGCCATTGAAGTAGATCCTAATTTCTATATTTATGTACAACAAATCCAGGCTATCAAATAAATGGTCATCCCCTAAATCTCATAAATTATGAGTAAATTTATCGCTTGATTTTAAATAAGGACTATATCAATGGACAATAATAAAAAAATAGCCATTATAGGCTGCGGAAACCTAGGGTTATCTATAGCCAATGGCTTATTAAGTACTGAGGGTTTTGACGGAAAAAGACTTATCGTTACCAAAAGGCATCCGGAAAGCTTGTTTTATCTTAAATCGCGAGGAGTCACCGTTTTGGCTGATAATAAGGAAGCTGTAAGAGATGCAGATTTTGTGATTTTAGGTGTAAAACCTTACAATATTCAGCCTATTTTACAAGAGATTAAGCCATTTTTAAAGAGAGACAAGCAAGTTATTGCTTCCCTAGCGGCTGGCATCACCCTCCAGGCCATCAAGGCTGAACTCGAACCCGGCACTACTGTTTTCAGGGTTATGCCCAATATAGCTGCAGATATTAAAGAATCTATCACATGTATTTGTGGTGATGATTTTAACCCGGAAACCGAGAATACAGTCAAGGAAATATTCAATAGTGTAGGCATAAGCATAACGATAGAAGAACACTTGATGGAAGCCGCTACGGTATTGGGGGCTTGCGGCACTGCATTTGTTTTGCGCTTTATGCGTGCCATGACACAGGGAGGAATCCAAATAGGCTTTGATGCCAAAACAGCCAATACAATTGTAACACAAACCGTAAAAGGTGCAGCCGAATTGGTGATGCAAAAAGGGATTCACCCTGAAGCAGCCATAGATAAGGTAACAACGCCAAAAGGTTCCACCATCAAGGGCTTGAATGAAATGGAGCACCATGGCTTCAGTTCTGCCATGGTAAGAGGGGTTGTTGCCTCCTACGAAGACATCAAAAAATAAAACCATGAAAAGAGTCCTTCCCTGGCTGATGGGTTCAGCCATTTTTATTGTCATCTTTTATATGCTCGGACCAAAAGAAAGCATTCAGGACCTATCCGGTACTTATCCTGAAGTGCCATCAAATCTCAATGAACTGGAAGCCAATATAAAGCAGGGTGAAGACACTGTGCAAGGCCTTAAACCTAATAATGAAGCCAGGATAGTCTGGGCTGACCCTGAGAAAAAGGAAAAAACCGCTTTCAGTATTCTCTATGTACACGGTTTTGGTGCCAGTCAGATGGAAGGTGATCCTGTACATCAGCAATTGGCCAAACATTTTGGTGCCAACCTCTACTTGGCCAGACTACCGGAACATGGCATAGAGCGAGCAAATGCTTTTGAACACTTGGATGCCAAAAGTCTGGTGGATGGGGCAAGAAGGGCCTATATGATCAGCAGGCAATTGGGGGATAGTGTAATTGTAATAGGGACCTCTATGGGGGGTGCCTTATCATTGATTCTGGCGGAAGAAAGACCGGAAATTCATTCCTTGGTTTTGTACTCCCCCTGTATCGGCATCTATGGTGATCGACTTGATCCCTTGTTTCAGCCTTGGATGAAGCAATTAATGGAAATGACCATGACCAATGAAAATGGGGTGCAGGTGGTAGAAAGAGAACCCGAAGAAGGAAAATATTGGGCAACAAATTATCATATCAATGCTTACACAAGTCTGGCTGTGCTGCTAAAAAGTAAAATGAACAAGGAAACCTTTGAAAAGGTAAAACAACCACTGTTTCTGGCCTATTATTACAAAAATGAGGAAGAGCAGGACAAGGTGGTATCCGTTCCAGCCATGCTGGACATGTATGCCAGTGTAAGTACTCCTGACAACAAAAAGCGGAAAGTAGCTTTCCCTGAGGCCGGTGACCATGTGATTGCTTCAAGTTTGAAAACGGAAAGTTGGGACAAGGTGCTAGGGGAAAGCATAAAGTTTCTGGAAGAAGTAGTTCAGCTAAGCCCGGCGGAAAGTATGGAAGTGATGGAGGAATAAATTTAAAGTCAATAACGCAATCGTCAATTGGGGAAATATCAAAATCCCCCTTTTTCCAAAGGGGGACTAAGGGGGATTTCTAACGTAAATATTCTAAAATATAAGGTTGCTATAATTGGAAATTCAAATTGGGATTTTTTACATAACTGTAAACCCACTAAAGTATTTTAATTATTAGGGTGACACCATTTAGAGGACTTGCAATATTCTTTGCGATAATTCTGATAAACTTATCTCTCCCCCAACTCCGGCGTAAATATCAGGTACCTAAACATTTCTTCATCATAATTAGGGTCAAAAAGATTATTCATAGAGAGGTATAAACCTTTTTTACCAACAAAATGGTTACTTTGAGTATAAATTTGAAATTTATCGAAAATATGTTCTCCGATAATATTCAGTTCGCTATCCAAAACCATCACTCCCATATAAGGCCTGGATTTTACTAAATCCCTAAAATTAAATTCTTCACTTATTTCGTCCATTTCAGAAGAAGGGAAAAACAATCTATAAAAAACATCTCGGTACTGATCGTACAGCAAAGCCTTGTATTGATCATTTAGCAAAAAGTTTAAAAGGCCATTTTGTGAACCACTTGGGATTTCATTTACATATAAAAAACTATTTACATGGGTCGACTTAACTTCTTTCTTATTTACCACTTTCCCAAGGTTCAAATCAAAAACTTGAATTTCATGGTCGTACCATGGAGCAATGTATAGCTTATCGTTTCTTCTTGTCCAGGAAAAATTCGCTATTTTTTTACCATCTTTCCAATAATCTGGAGAATAATTAACATCGTACCATTCTATTGAATCGGATTTTATATTAAAACTGTAAATTAACCTATGCTTTTGAATGTCTTCTTTTTCCATACCATGATGGTCGGTAAACAAATTTTGGGTTCCAAAAATCTTGTTTTTATACTTGTATAGTTTCTTATCTGGATAAGCTACTAATTGTTGGAGAGGTATTTTGTCATCTATAATTTCTTTTCTAAACAAAATATTTCCTTTTAAGTCTGTAAGCCCTATGGAAGGTGGGTAAGCGACAAACCATATAGAGTCTGTACTGGTAAGGCTTCCACCTCTGAATCGCCTTACACCGTTTTCTCCTTCCCTGTCCAAATGAAATTTATGAAAGATACCACCCTCCGGAAAGTTTATCAACTCATAATCTCGGGTAAACCCATTGTAAGTAATCAAATAATTATTGGAGTCGGATTCAATCAATTGGGTATAACCAGAGTTTACCAAGGCACCATCCGCAGGAAAGGTTAAAAGCTCCGTTTTAAAATCAAAAGATTTATGCTCTCTATTGCTACAGGCAAATAAACTTCCCGTTAAGATCAATAACATTATGTATTTGAATAATTTAGGCATAATTAATCCTCTCTCAACTCCGGCGTAAATATTAAGTACCTTAACATATCCTCATTATATTCTGGGT
>NZ_CAXBOC010000500.1:0-3942 GCF_963976465.1 uncultured Cyclobacterium sp.
TGTGAGCACCTCCCCTGATGGTCAAAGTATTGTTTTTAGGGCACTGGGTTATATATGGACAAAAAAATTACCCAATGGAAAACCTAAAAGGCTGACCAGCGGTGAAGATTTTGAAGCTGAACCCTCTTTTTCTCCGGATGGTAAAAAAATAGCTTTTGTTACCTGGAATGATATAAATAAAGGTACCATCTTGGAAATTGACCTAAATAGCAAGAAAATTTCCCCTCTTACAACAGAAAAAGGAATTTACAGACACCCAAGCTATTCACCGGATGGTAAAACATTGGTTTACAGAAAAGAGGGTGGAAACCTGGATCAGGGAAGAACCTTTACTAAAAATCCCGGACTGTACCTTTTAAACCTAAATACAAGTAAAGCTAAATTTTTAAATATTTCGGGAGATTTCCCTAGCTTCACTAAAGATGGTAAAAGAATTTTCTTCCAAACCGGAGGTAAGTTTTTTGGAAACCTGACAAAAAGTTTAAAATCAATTGACCTAAACGGACAAGATGAGCAAACGCACGTTGCCTCTAAATATGGTAACCGATTGGTTCCTAGCCCTGATAATAAATGGGTAGCTTTTATACACCTGCACAAAGCTTATGTATCTCCTTTAGTCCTTAATGGCCAAACGGTTAATCTTGACAACAATAGTAAATTCGTTCCGGTGGAAACACTGGATAAAGATGCAGGATTGTATCTGCATTGGTCAGAGAATAGCGAAACAGTACATTGGGTTTTAGGAGACAAGTATTACAGCTCAAATCTAAGCGACAAATTTTCTTTCTTGGCAGAAGGTGAAATAGCTACTGACATGGAAAAAGAAGGTCTTGAAATAGGGCTTATCACCAAAGTAGATCAACCCAAAGGGAGCATTGCTTTTACCGGGGCTACTATCATTACCATGGAGGGAGAAGAAGTAATTACAGATGGAACCTTGGTAGTTGAAGGAGCTGAAATCCTATCGGTAGGTAAACGTGGAGAAGTCCAAATCCCTAAAAATGCACTTGTCTATGATATGAATGGCAAAACCATTATGCCCGGCATGGTGGATGCACATGCCCATATTGGTGCTTTCAGAGATGGGCTTACGGTCCAACAAAACTGGCAATTGTACGCCAACCTTGCCTATGGTGTCACTACTTCTCATGATCCCTCTGCCAATAGTGAAACGGTATTTACATTGGCTGAAATGATCAAAAGTGGCCAATTAGTAGGGCCAAGAGTATTCAGTACAGGATTTATTTTATATGGTGCAGACGGTGATTTTAAGGCTGTTATCAATAAGTTAGCGGATGCTAAATCTTCCATTCGGCGCACAAGGGCATTTGGCGCTACCTCTGTCAAATCCTATAATCAGCCAAGAAGAGACCAACGACAGCAGGTGCTGCAAGCTGCCAGAGAATTGGGGGTCAACGTGGTCCCTGAAGGAGGCTCTACCTTATTCCACAACTTATCAATGGTGCAAGATGGGCACACGGGTATAGAACACAATATTCCAATTGCTCCGGTCTACAAGGATGTAATAGAATTTTGGAAAAGAACTAAGGTGGCTTATACACCTACTCTAATTGTAAATTATGGAGGTCTCAATGGGGAAAATTATTGGTACCAAAAGTCGAATGTTTGGGAAGATGAAAAACTTCTGCGCTTTACTCCAAGAGGACTAGTTGACGCTCGCTCGCGCCATCGAACCATGGCTCCGGATGCCGAATATGAAAATGGCCATATACTAACTTCCAAGCAGGTCCATTCACTTGCAAAAAAAGGCGTCAAAGTAAACTTAGGAGCCCATGGCCAATTGCAAGGGTTGGGCGCACATTGGGAGCTTTGGAGTCTGGTACAAGGAGGAATGTCAAATCATGAAGCTTTAAAAGCGGCCACCATAAATGGAGCAGCTTATATCGGAATGGATAAAGACATTGGCTCCATCAAAGCCGGGAAATTAGCCGACCTTATTATTATGGACAAAAACCCACTGGAGGACATCCAAAACTCCAATTCTATTTCACATACCATGATTAATGGAAGGCTTTATAAGGCAGACACCATGGATGAAATAGGCCATGAAGCAAAAAAGCGTAAGCCTTTCTATTGGGAAAACAGCCTTTTTCATGAAGCTTTCCCCTGGCATGAAAGCATACGAACATATATGCAGAGTGGTTGTGGTTGCCATGCACACACGAGCCAATAATTAATTGGCTTTATCTATAAAATAAAAGGGGTCTTGTTTCAAATATTTGACCCCTTTTTCCCATATGGCCGAGGCCAACATTACAATGCTTTTGGCTTCCAAGATCTTGCCTGTTCTATACTCTGCAGGCTCAAGCACATTCAACAGTCGATCATAACGCTGCTCGTAGCCTTTAAACCCATGTCTTTGATAGGTTTTCTGGATCGATTTCCCGTCAGCAAATTGCAAAATATGGTTTACTTTTTCTCCAAATAAATAGGGTGGAATGATTTTCTCTTCTACTGCATGCATGGAAGTATTGGGTCTCGTACCACAACCCAAGAACAAGACTTTCCCTCCAATAAGAGGTAGTCTGGCAAAAGGTGAATAGGGGCCGCAGGGTGTTTCATCCATAAAATGATCTTTTAAAAGAAAAGTTGCTTTAGCTCCGATTCCACAAACCGAATGGGTTGGATGAATACTTCTTTTTACACCCGGATATGTTCTAAAGAACTCTGTCAGTGCCCCGACACAGGACACTGTGTTCAGTTCATTAAAAACAGGCTGTGCTTTATTCACGGTTTTGTAGGATAAACTAGGCATTAGAAGGGTTCCCTCCTCTCCTATATGCTCGATGAAAGTCTGAACAAAAATATTGGCCCTATCCGGAAACTTACCAATGGAATTAAGGGAAGCATGTACCAGTACATGATCTCCTTTTTTTATTCCTAATAAGGATAAATCCTTTCTTATTTGCTTCACAATATTATTCATAAGCAACATTAAAAAACCAAATCAAGTCCATTTTCACTGTACCCAATATGGTGGACAAAATATTTATGCAAAAAAGTTAACTATTTTGATTGAAATTTAACCTAAACAGGGATAGGGTTTTATTATTAATCAACGTTATAAGGTTTAAAATAGGAACTGATATCAATCAAAAAGCTTCCCTACTTTTGCTTAAAAGCAAAAGTAGGGAAGCTTTTATTTAATTTATAGTAATCCTGATTTTCCTTTCGATAGGAAAATCAACGCTCTTACTTATGAATGGTTTATTTATTTAAGAAGGATGAGTACATCCAAACCAATTTTTCTTGCTCGCTAATATAATCACTCATCAAGGCATTGGTACCTTCATCTTCTGCATCGGCAGAAATAGCCAGTAATTCACGCTGTCTTAATATGATGGTTTCAAATGCTCCCAATATGCTTTGCACACCTTCATTACCATCAGAAACATTGCTAACACTTTTGATTTTAGCTACCTTTTTATAATCATCAAAAGTATGAAGCGGAGTTGCACCCAGTGTAAGTATTCTCTCTGCCACTTCATCTACCTTAACCAATAGATCATTGTACAATTCTTCATACTTCATATGCAGTTCAAAAAACTTCTCACCTTTAATGTTCCAATGTAGCCCTCTGGTGTTTTGATAAAATATCATATAATCCGCAAGTAAATTGTTAAGCCCTTCAGCAAGGGATTTACTCTTAGCAACATCAAGTCCAATTTGATTCGTGTTTTTCATTTTGGTTTATTATTTAAAAATTAATACTAAATTTTACTTTGTAAACTGTTCCATGCCCCTCCATTATACACTTCTTTGAATCCCTTTCCTTTCAGTATTCTTTTGGCTGAAGCACTTCTCATACCACTTGCACAACAAGTAATTATGGGCTGGTTTGTATCTTTTAACTTACTCAGATTACTCACTAATGTATCCAAAGGAATATTGGTAGATTTTTTAATGTGTCCACCTTGAAAT
>NZ_CAXBOC010000501.1:0-3935 GCF_963976465.1 uncultured Cyclobacterium sp.
TCTATCAGCATACACCCGTTTAATAGATCCAGAACCATTAATAGGATCCAATTGGCTAACTTCCGTACCATTGATATTTACCCGCCAAAGTGAAGGCAAAGATGCCAGAGGAGACAAATCTAATATATTGGTCTCTTCAAGATTTATTTCCTTCAATTGCTTTAGCTCAGATAAAAAGCCAAAATTAATCAGATAGTTGCCTTTAATGTTTAGAACTTTTAGTTGCGTTAAGTTTTTGAGGTTTTCAATATTGTTGAAACCACTTTCCTCCAGGTCTAGGATTTCAATATTTTTAAAATTCTCTAATACGCCAAATCCCATTAAAGGTGTTTTGGCAGCTTTAAAAGTGTTAAGGTTTTTAAGGCTTGTCAATTCATCAATATTGGTCACCTTGGTCCCGGAGATATTAAGGTAAGTTAGTTTATCTGAATACTTAATAAATTGTATATCATCCGTGGGCGTGTTGGAGATATCCAGATAAGAAAGGAAAGTAATATTGCTAATAGGGCTCAGCTCTTTGATCTGAGTACGGCTAATGTCAACGTACTTTAAATCTCTAAAAACGTGAATAGGTGCTATATCTACCAGAAGCTTGTTACCTGATAGGTCTAAGGTATCTAAGGCAGATATCTTATAGAGCATATCCAGCGCTACAGAATCTTCAGTTATGTCAAATTTTTCTCTTAGCAAGGTTTCCCACTCCAAGGAAAGCGTGCTCCACCATTCCAATAGCTCATCATCCCTACTCAGCTTGGTAGTATAAATACTTGCTATTTTTAGTTCATTAGAATCTCGGTCCAGATTAATTTCTACGTACCGAGGTTTTGTGTTTTCAATGCTTTCATTTTCGAGCCCCAGGCCTGTTAAGGTTCTGTCCAGAGATATTTCAAAAAACAACTCATCGTTGTCATTCAATTTAGATTTTACCTCTTTTATTTTGAACTCGAAAGCAGCATCCTTAAAAAAGAATTCAATGTCTTTTAGGTAAGAAACTATACTTTTATTGGTAATAACCTGTCTATCAAGAAGTAAATCATCTTCAATTTGCACATTTTCATCCCTGAATATTTTCTTATAGCTTTCCCTAATTATTACATCTTTGTCCCTGGCAGAGGTTTCACCACTACCCACTGTATTTAGGAAATACTGCAAGAAACGAACCTGATCTTCAGCCTGCTGGCCAAATTCTTTGATTTCCTGTTTGGTATATCCTCCAAGGTCCTGAGCTAGTATCAATGGAGCATTACAAAAAAATAAAATCAGGATAAATGCATTTACTTTAATCCCTGTCATAGATATAGTTCAATATAATTTCTTTGTCACCTTCCTCTAACTTCATCAAATTGGCGATCAACCAACCGGTATTAAATCCGGGTCTATTAAACTGACCTAACTCAAAGTACCATTTGTCAATTTGAAAAAAGTGGAATTTGGTGTCCTTAACTGTTTCAAATTTCAACCTGTTACTTTTTATTTCATAAAGAAATAATGTAAGGTAATCTGGTTGAAAACCATCCGGGGTATAGGACTCCGGTTTTGGGTTGTCTACGATAGCCTTCCTTAGGTTCATAAAACCTAATTCATGGCTTAAAGGGTGAAGAAATTTTTTCTCATCTCCTTTGGGCTTATCAAATACAGCTGTAAAAGGGGGGAAATTGACATTGTCTATAACCCACTCGTATCCCAAACCCTGAGGCTGTAACTTCAAAAACAGTACCACATCTTGTCTTTTACCATTATAGGTAAAAACAGTATTAAGTTCTGCGAACCAGTCTCCGCCGTGAAAATTTAGATATTGGGGGTAAGTTTCGGAAGTAACATGACTTATAAACTCTCTTTTAAGCTCATTGCTAATCCCTGAGGTTTCATTGTCAAAAAGGATATTGATAAAAGATTTTCTAAGGGCAAGATCGTGGTATTTCTCATCCCCGGGGTTATACCTTACATCACCTTCTTTGCTTTCCTCTGCATTAAATCGTCTGAAAAATTGATTGACTTGTTTGGTAGCGGCAGCGAATCTGCCATCATCAACAATCCGGCCGGAGCTATCGAAAGTCTGCCCCGGCGCGGAAAAAATTGATAAGATTATTGTAATTAACGTTGCAAATACTATTCTCATGCTGATGTTTCAGTCACTCTCACATCTCCCAACAACACATCCCAAAACTCAATGGTTCTACCTGAAATCTGGGTTTGTTTTTTCTCCACATAGATGGTTATATCCTTCTTGGTGGTATCTCTATAATTCAATCCGGCTTCCTGAGAAGTACCTTCAAATCTTTGGTATATGGTGATTACACCTACATACCTTCCGTCAGGCTGTCTTTCAAGGTCGGAAATATAGTGGATATCATACCAGCTAATGTTCACTCTATCATAATTTAGTGCCATTAGTCTTTCGAAGTACCTTCTGATTTTGTAATAAGCCACCTCATTGGTATTGACAGAGGAAACGCCCATTTCAGCATCAGGAGCAAATAATTCTTCTGCTCTATCCATTACTCTCGTAGCTTCAGAAAACTGCGTTTCTTTGCTTCCGATGATACTGATATATTTACTTAAATCTTTAACTTTCTCTAAGGCAAGAGAGTCAATTGCTTGCTTTCTTTGAGGACTAATGCTTTCATCCTGAGCGAAAACGGAGATGCTTGTTGCCAGGAAAAAGATAAGCAGGGATGGAATGTATTTTTTCATAATAACTTACTTTCTATTTTTTTATTAAATTATCTTCTTCTTAATTCTAATTCTGTAACTTTTCCTGATCCATCCATTCTGATATCGCTGATAAAGTTTAGATTTTTCTTGGTGTCTTTAAGATAGTTTAGGTACCTCTCTATGGTCGTTGGTTCATCATAGTCTTTTGTACCTGACTCTTCGTGAATTACAATTAAAACAGGGGTATTCTGATTTGAAAACATCCCTAAAGCTTCTCTGATGGTATTGTTAGCACTTTGAACGTTAGAAGCATTTGCTACTGCGTTGAAATAATTTTCTAATTTCCCAACGGCAACTTCCTCTGCTGAGGGCTGAGGTTCCGGTTC
This sequence comes from uncultured Cyclobacterium sp., assembly GCF_963976465.1. Taxonomy (NCBI): domain Bacteria; kingdom Pseudomonadati; phylum Bacteroidota; class Cytophagia; order Cytophagales; family Cyclobacteriaceae; genus Cyclobacterium; species uncultured Cyclobacterium sp. Next base: position 3,042 of record NZ_CAXBOC010000501.1, read on the forward strand.
TGGTTGAGGGGCGGGTTCTTCCACCGGTACGGGTTCAGGCGCAGCCTCAACCACTTTTTTCTTGCTTTTACAAGCTCCCATAGCTAATAAAACGAATAGCATAACAGTCAGTGACCGCGTCAAGGGGAATTTAAGGTTCCTTTTTTTCATAAGAATTGAATGGTTTTTAAGTTAATGGTAAAGGCCATTCAGAGTGGGGAAAAATTGTAGTTTAATTCCCCAAACTCCAAGGCGTTTACTTTAGGTAGATGATTGTTTTTAAGTATTTTTAAAATTTGCTTCTATTTTAATCTGCACAATTTAAGTAATGAACGGCACTAAAGTTGGTTTGAATTTACTCAGTTTAAAATATCTTCAGTTAATTTTATTAAGTAAAGACTTTCAAATAAAGCTAATAATTTCACAAAATCCACTATTAGCTTATAATTGATTTTATAATCGAATAAAATGCTAATATATCATTATATTCCGAAATTCAGGAATGTTTATTTTAACGGTAATTTCTTCATTTAATCGAATATTTCGGCAAGTTTCCTTTCCAGGGATTTACCCCTCAAATCTTTTGCCATAATATTACCATCAGGGTCTATCATATAGGTAGCTGGTATCGCATTGATCTGATAAGTGGCAGCAGCGGTGGAATTAAAATATTTTAAATCGGAAACCTGCGTCCAAGTTAAGCCATCTTCTTCTATGGCTTTTGTCCACATTTCTCTCGTTCTATCGAGTGATACACCGAATACTTCAAACCCATCTGCTTTGTATTTCTCGTATAGTCTTACCACATTGGGATTCTCATCACGACAAGGCTTACACCAGCCAGCCCAAAAATCCACCATCACGTACTTTCCTCTTAAATCCGAAAGGTTGACAATCTCACCTTCAGGATTGGGC
>NZ_CAXBOC010000502.1:0-3932 GCF_963976465.1 uncultured Cyclobacterium sp.
GAATATCCGCCAAGCCAACTCCGGTAGTTAAGCCCATAAGTACTTTATCTACCTTTATCTCTCCTGAGTCAAGGGCCACATAAAAGTGAGATTGAAAACTGTGCAAATATTCCTTTTTTCGCAAATCAATCAATTGATTGAAATCCGATTGAGCTATTACCTGTGGCAAATCACCGTCTTTCAAATACAGTACCAAGCCACTTCCTAACATCTGCAGGTATAGCCTGCCGTGTAATGTGGCATCATTAGGGAAATTAACTGCAATAGACGACTCTTTTGACAGCCCTTTCCTGTCCGTATAGTGAAGACTTACACCTTCCGGTTTTTCATTATGGAAACTTACTTTGAGGGTTAATTTTTCTTTTGAACCTTTACCGAAAAATGAAAAGCCAAGCGCCCCCTTGCCTTTACAGGAAGCCAAATCTATGGAATAAGTAGCCACTGGATTAAAGCCTCCAAACCAAATATTTGTTGCTGTTTTTGACAAAGATTGGATGGTCAATTGATTGGAAGGTATGGCAACTTTTGCACTGTCTTTTAGTTGGTGAATCACCGGGTGCATGACAGAAAAACCAACACTTTTCTCCGGCCAAATTCCCGCTAAAGGAATGGTCTGGTCTTCATCAAAAACCAACCTTTTTGAGGCTTGTCGCGTAAATTTTATTTGCTCAGGAAGGACCTGAGACTGCAGAGCTGCCTGAGAAGTAAATATAAATAGGGCAATAATACAAGCATGTTTGGCTAGGGGCATAGGGCAATCGGTTATCATTAGGTTTACTGCAAATATTAAGACTTTTGTTTAACATTAAATCTTAATACGGTTTTTAATTTATCTTCAGGAACCTTCCTGAAATCCGACAGGTAAATTTCACGGTGAGTTTTGGTAAGCCTGATTAAATCATTTTCTCTTGCATATGCTTCCATTACTGAAAAAGTTTCATCCTCCTTGTCATAACTTCCAATATGAAGCATTTGCACACATAAGCCTTCTTCAATTGTTTCAAATTTGACCTTATCTAATAGGTCATGAGGTTTTTTTCGATGGGTTAAGGCATGCATCTCTCGGTAGAATGCTTCTGTTACAAAATCGGGCTGGCGAATCATAAGGGTAAATACCAGATCATCTTTGTTGAAGCTGCCATTAAAATTTTCCTTGGCTTTCTCATTGATATCCCAGATTCCTTCGAGCGGATAAACGGTATAATCCAGATAGCCTTCCGGTGGGTTTTTGCTTTTCTTCAAGGTCATTTTTATGGCATAGGACAAGGAGTAAAGCACAGCGATGAATTCGGCAAACTGGCTACTGTTGGGATTACCTTCACCTGCAATGGTTATGAACTTTAGCGCCGGGACTTTTAGCTTTTCCGGCTTGGCTTTCGGTAAATAAAGGTTTTTTTCAGATTTTCTCCACTCATATTTCATGGTTAAAAAGAATTAATTGCTGATGCTTCAAATAGCTAAAAGCCGCTATTTCGAAGGGATAGTAATTTCCCTGACAATTTACCCAAACTGTATTAAAAACATAACTTTCATTCAGCATAAAAAAAGGCCTAAAAGAGTTTAACACTCTTTTAGGCCTTTTCTAACCAATGGATTATAATCACCTACTTTTATTAAGTACTTTAATTAATCCAGTACAGTCACTAAATCCTCTTTGCTTTTTCTTACTTTCTTAAGATTAACCAACCAGTCTTTTTCGCTATCTCTATATCCCAAAGGAAGTATCACACAACTTCTCAGCCCTTTTTCCTTCAATCCCAAAATTTCATCCAAGGCATCCGGATCAAATCCCTCCATTGGTGTGCTATCCACTCCTTCAAAGGCCGCTGCAGCAATGGCTTGAGAAAATGCAATATAGGCTTGCTTGGAGGTATGGTTAAAATTTTCTTCTGCAGACCTGTTTGGATAGGTAGCTAAAAGTTGCTTTCTATAGTTCTCCCAACCCTCATTGGTAAATCCCCTTTTCTCATTGGTAAGGTCAAACATTTTATTGATTCGTGCTTCGGTATAGGTGTCCCATGCAGCAAAGACCAATAAATGAGAGCAATCAGTTACCACGGATTGATTCCAGGCAATGGGTTTAATCTTCTCTTTAATCTCTTGGTTTGTTATTACCAGAACCTCAAAAGGCTGCAAACCACTTGAGGTAGGTGCCAATGATATGGCCTCTATGATATTTTCCACCTTCTCCTGCGCTATTTTTTCACCATTCATGGCTTTCGCAGCATATCTCCAATTCAATTTGTCAATTAATTCCATTTTACTTTTACTATTTAATCTTATTATCACTACTATTTTCTGAAAGCGCCTTAATCCAATTGTTCAAGGTGTTTCTTAAATTCGATATCTCCTCCACCGTAATGCCCTCATGAGCTAATCCTTCAAGCATTTGCTCAGGAATAGGGGAAGCCAATTCTTTTAATTCCTTCCCTTTTTTGGTTAAAGTTACAATCACACTCCTTTCATCTTCATTGGATCGAATCCTGTTAATTAAACCCATTGATTCAATTCTTTTCAGCAAAGGAGAAACAGTATTGGTATCCAAAAATAATTTCTCTTTGATTTCATTGATGCGAATACCATCCGACTCCCATAAAACCATCATGACCAAATATTGAGGATAGGTCAAACCTATTTTACTCAAAAAGGGTTTGTATGCCTTGGTTATCAGCCTTGAAACAGAGTAAAAGGGAAAGCAGATTTGATTTTTTAATTTAAGCTGTGAATCTGTCATCAGTACTTACTTTTTTTGATCGATAATCAGCCCACGATCCTGCGGACCATAAAGCCCAAGCTATTAGAACAGGTTGAAAAAACAAGCGAATTAGTCTTGCCCTATCAGAATCCAATGCTCCAAATGCATCTTTACTATCGAGGTATTGGGCAATATTCCCCGGGAAAACAAGCAGAAAAAAAGCAGCCAGTGCCCAACCAAAGTTTACTCGCTGACTTTTCCAGAATGCCAAACCAAGCGCAAGGGCTATTTCTACATAACCGGATAATACCACTACCAAATCCTTACTCATCGGCACCCAGTCCGGCACCTGTGCCTGAAAATCAACCCTATTGAACGTCAAATGACTAATACCGGCATAAAGCATAAATGCTGCCAAGAGTAACCTGAATATATTCTGTAGCGTTGAAGTTTGCTTTTTCATATTTCTTCTTTTTTATATCTTGCAAGTTTATATCGTAAACGACATAGATACATGAAAAGTTTCTTTCTTTGGATTTTATTTTTAAAAAAATGCAGCGAATAAGTGGGGCAGGGATCTTATAGATCGATCAATTTATCTCTAAGCAACTTAGCATCAGCCAATAATTGCTTGATAGCAGTTTTGTTTAGCCCATTGTAAATCCCCCTGATGTGTCGCTCATTGTCAATCAGTAAAATATTTTCGGTATGTAGAAAATCATCAGGACTCTTTTGGAGTCCCATATCTTCTTCCACAAAGAACTGATTTCTTCCCAGTTCATAAATAACCTTCCTTTCACCGGTCAACAAATACCAATTTTCATTACTGATACCATTTTTCTTGGCATAGGCATTAAGTTCAGGCACACCATCCATATCCGGGGTTACAGAATAAGAAACCAGTTGAAGGCCTTTATCCTCAGACAACTCCTCCTGAACCATATCCATATTGGCCATCATCTTAGGACATATGCCCGGGCAGGTGGTAAAGAAAAAATTTACAATGGTGATTTTATCATCAAACACCTCCGCAGTTACTGTATCCCCCAGTTGGTTGTAAACCTGAAATTCAGGGATCTTATGAAAGCTTTCCGGCACTTCTTCCTTGTTGGCAAACCAACGAGGTGTAAAGGTTGATTCTTCGTAATAGGGCAATTCCACACCTAAAGCTCCCTCCACTTCACCTTGCTGTTTGTCAGAATTACAGGCTACAGCAAATACTGCAATTAGTATAATT
>NZ_CAXBOC010000503.1:0-3925 GCF_963976465.1 uncultured Cyclobacterium sp.
GAAGTAAATATTTAGAACGTAGGCAGAAGTTAATGTATTGGTGGTCTGAGCATATTGAACAAGCTCAGTTTGGAAAGTTAAATAAATCTACTAAGGGTTTAAAGGTTGTAGGTTAAATTTATTGGGATAGGAAATTGGCAAACCTTCAGTATCCCAGGAGGCGTACAAAGCCTTTTCCGTTTGATTCCACCAGGATTGAAACAATGCCGGAGCCATTTCATCAGAAGCAGCATCATAGTCCCAGGCCTCCAATCGAGCCAACCACTTTTCTCCCAACACTTTGTTCTGCCTATTTAGACTATCAAGCATCAGGGGCAATATTTCCGAAGCATGTAGATTATAATTATCCAATTGCAATGCCTTCATATCGTCAACTGTAATAGCAGTACGTTGCAATAATTGGTCTGAAATTCTTCTATTTCTGAAATATTCATAATTATTGTTGTAAACAAAATAAGGATAATTATCAGAAACCGGATGTTGGTTGGCGGAAGTAACAAACTTCTTTTCGGGATTTATTTCTTCGGCATTATGGGCTTCGGGAATATAGCCTTGCCATTCGTAAAATGGCTTGCTTCCATCCATCAAATATTTGCCCTGCCCGCTCCATTTCAAGGGAAACTTCCCCTGCACCTTAATGCCGATATCTCCGTTTCGGGAAGCAAATACGAAATTCTGCGCCGGAGCAGCATAGTGGGTCAGGGCCTCCTCAAAATCGGAATAATCTTTGGCTTTGTTTAAGTTAATGAATGTTTTTTGTTCATTGGAGTCTCCATGGGCCGTCCACTTCAAGGCAAAGTTTGCCGGCTTTCCTTTCATTTTGAAATTCCTGTCGTAAACGACCGGACCATAATGGGTATAGATCACAGTATCAACAAAATCATTTTGTCCTTTTACTGTGAAAGTTTCAAGCTGACGCCTGCTTTGGATCCATTGCCCATTGTATAAATATTCTTCCCTGGAGGAGTCCTTAAAGGTAATTTTGTACCAATCTTTTACATCTCTGTCTGCATTGGTCATTCCCCAGGCTAAATTCTCATTGAAGCCAATGATAACACCTAAAGTCCCGGGTAAGGTGGCTCCTTTTACCGCATATTCAGGAGTGCTTAGCTGAGCAGCAAACCATAATGAAGGTAGGTTAAGCGCCAAATGCGGGTCATTGGCCAGAATCGGAAAACCTGAAGCAGTTTTCTCTCCTGAAACGGCCCAATTGTTTGAACCCAAACCGGGTTCTTTTTCCGGTAGCAATTGGGTGATTTTAATAGAGTCAATGTAAGTTGTTTCAGGCTCTTTTACTTTAATCGGCTCAAAGTCCCAGGTTTCTTTAGCTACCACAGGCACCACTCCTTGGGGATGCTCCGGGAAAAGACTTTGCTGCCACTCGGCACCAAACAAGTTGCGGAAATTAGTATTGGCCAAATCACTATCTCCCGATAAGGTTTCCGCCATGTTCATTAGAAATAGAAGCGATTTGTAGGGAGTCCAAGGCTCGGGGTAATAATCTAAAAGTTTGTATTCCAAAGGCAATTCTGCCTGAGAAAGTTGGTGGATATAAGCATTCACTCCTTCGGCGTAAGCCTCCATCAACTGCAGAGTTCGAGGATCATTTTTTTTAAGATACTTCAGCTTATTTTTTGCTCCAAAGCCCAAGCCTTTTCTGCGCATTTCCCTATCTCTTTTTAAAGCTATCTCTCCGACAATTTCAGAAAGCCTGCCTTCAGCAGCCAAAGCCTGAAATTCCATTTGCCATAACCTATGTCTGGCGGTGGTATAACCTTGGACTTTATAAAGGTCTTCTTCATTTTCCGCAAAAATATGCGGGATGAGGTTTTTATCGTAGGTTACCTCCACTTCCGCCTGAAGTCCGGCTAGGTTGACTTCCGAATCAGGATTATAATCCTCACTGTATGCATTTTGCCAGAACCCTTTGAAGGGATCAAAAATCTTGGCCAAAGGAGGTAAGCTGGCCATGTTTATTGATAAACTTACAGCCAATAATAGTGAAAACAGCAATGAAAAAAAGAACCCTATATATTTCATTCAATATTTACCAATACTTTAGCTTTTTCCCATTTAATTTCTATTCCTTTATTTACCACTTCGATGGAAAGCATTTCCTGATGGTCAGTTCCAAAAGTTGGGCTGACATCTACCCGTAATACATCATTCTCTTCATTGTATTGAAAATGACCATGTTCCAGATCCCAATCCGAGTTTAAAATGATTGTCCAAGGCTCATCTTCCTTAGGAATGGTAAACAAAGAATACCTTCCTGCCTCCACCGCTTCTCCTTCTACTTTAACTCCTTTCTCGAAGGTCACATTTGTTGCTTCATTCGCCCCTGTTCTCCAAACCTCACCATAGGGCACCAAATCTCCCCAGATAACCCGTCCTTTAACTGAAGGTGCACCATATTCTACAGCCACAGCTTTTCCACCAATATTACCGGAAGTTGTTTTTAAAGGACTGGCCCTTTCTTTGACGTCATTTGTTGTATCCTCCGTCATCGTTTCATTTGACTTTGAAGAGGGATTTGAACAAGAGAAAACCCCAAAGCATATGGAAAAAACTAATAAACTAAAAAATAGTTTTCTAAGGTCATTCATAGTGATAAAGATTAAATTTCACACTAATCTATGTATTTTTTCCTTAATCAGCCATGCATTAAAGGTTAAATATCAATTTCAAGCCACCCATGGTTAATCTATGGTTTAAATTAAATTCCTGATACCAGTTAAAACCTTATTTTAGGACTTGTGGAAACTTCATTTTTTTGGTTGGCAGGATATTTTTAATTTTGGATTAAAATTTATGGCCTGAAAAATAGGCAGGGCTAATATTGGAGCAATACCCTGAGTAAAAAAATAAATCTATTGGTATCGCACAAAATTATTACCAATTTGTGAATTATTTAAATCTTCACTATGCGCTTTATTATCATTTCTATTTTTTTTATTTCTATGGCCCTATTTTTCAGCGTGCATATTTCACCTGAAACATGGGATTATACCGGCCTTTTGCCTTTGCTCATTCCTGTTTTTCTAATGCTCAATATTTTTTTGGTTGTCTTATTGCTTTTCGGAAGATTTCGATTAATTATTTACCCGATCCTGGCATTAATTATTGGATGGAAGTTTCTAGTGGTAACTTTTCAGTGGAACGAGCCCGATACCAGCACTGAAGGCTTTACTTTTTTGAGTTACAATACCATGTTATTTAACAATAGCTGGGGCAAGGATAACGAAAATATGATAACAAATTCCATAAAATGGGCAAAAGAAAACCCCTCTGACATCAAGTGTTTTCAAGAGTTTTATCAAGATTACACCACCCCCTCGAGAAATTCCTTAAAGATGATCAGTGATAATGGTACTTATGAATATGCCTATTATTCTGCAAATGGGAATGAAAAAAAGAAATCCTATGGTATTGCTATATTCAGTAAATACCCTATCATCAATAGTGGTAAGGTCTTTGACAATAAAAGAAATAACGGAGCCATGTTTGCCGATATTAAAATTAACCAAGATACCATAAGGGTTTACAATACCCATTTGGAATCCATGAATATCAAAGCTGCAGACCTTGACAATCTGGATGGAATAAAAAATCAATACCGGGCTACAATTAAGAAATTAAAGGAGGGAATAAAGCTTAGAACTTCTCAGATGTTGCTCTTAAAAAAGCACATGGCAGATAGCCCATACCCGCTTATTTTAGCAGGGGATTTTAATGATTTGCCATACAGCTATACTTACTTCAAACTTAGGGAGGATTTTGAAAATGCTTTTGAAAGCAAAGGCAGGGGCTTTGGTTTTACCTATAATAAGGTTTTGTTTTTCTTGCGTATTGACAATATGTTTTTTGATAAAGCATTGGAAGTATTACAGTTTAAAACTTTAAGGGAGGTAGATTATTCAGATCA
>NZ_CAXBOC010000504.1:0-3913 GCF_963976465.1 uncultured Cyclobacterium sp.
GGCCTACGAAAATTATGACATAACGCCTGCCTCCAGGGCCATCATGAATTTTACTGTGGATCAACTGTCCAACTGGTATGTGCGTTTGGCAAGAAAACGATTTTGGAGAGGCGACATTAATGCAGACAAGCAGGCTGCCTATGAGACCTTGTATGAATGCTTGGAAGTGATTGCCGGATTGATGTCCCCTGTGGCACCTTTTTATTCGGATTGGTTGTACCAGAACCTTACTTCAAGCTTGGAAAACAAAACTTTGTCTGTGCATTTGACAGATTGGAAGCCTTCCAATGAGAACTTGATCAACCTGTCCCTGGAAAACAGCATGCAGTTGGCCCAAGACATCTCATCTTTGGTGCATTCCCTAAGGAAAAAGGAAAGATTAAAGGTAAGACAGCCGCTTCAGAAAGTGCTTATACCGGTATTGAATGAAGAAACCAAGGCTTTGATTGAGCATGTAGAGGACCTTATTAAATCAGAGGTTAATATCAAATCAATTGAATACATAGATGATACTTCTGACATTTTAGTGAAAAGTGTCAAGCCTAATTTCGCCCTTTTGGGTAAGCGTTTTGGTCCTAAAATGAAGGCTGTCAACCAGCTCATTCAGCAATGGGGCAAAGAAGAAATCGCTCAAATCGAGAAGGAAGGACAGGTAGAAATCAGCATTGATGGAGAAGCTGCCACACTTAAACTGGAAGAAGTATTGATCCAGTCACAGGATATCCCTGGTTGGTCTGTAGCTACAGACAATGGCATTACTGTGGCCTTGGATGTTACCCTAAGCACAGCATTGAAGGAAGAAGGGATTGCCAGGGATTTTGTTAACAGGATCCAAAATTTCCGTAAGGACATGGGACTGGAAGTTCAGGACAAAATTCGTATCCATATTGCGCCACTTAATGCAACGGTGGACAATGCATTGCTTAATTTCTCCGACTATATCAAAACTGAAACACAAGCATTGGCGTTAACCCTTGATGGAGACAGTAATAATTCTACCGTTTTGGACATGGATGAGTTTGAACTCGCCGTTAAAGTAGAGAAAGTATAATATATGAAATATTGGAAATATTTTGGCATCACCTTATTGGTGATTGTAATTGACCAAGCGGTGAAGATGATGGTCCATTACGGAATGGATTTTGGCACAGCAGGACAAATCAAAGTTTTTGGAGATTGGTTCAAGCTCCATTATACCACCAACCCGGGAATGGCATTTGGCATGCAATTGGGTTCCGAATATGGTAAACTTTTGCTTACCAGCTTTCGATTGGTGGCCATGTTTGGGATTGGTTATTATTTGTATTCCCTAATCACTAAAAAAGCGCATCCGGGATACATTATATGTATTGCCATGATACTCGGAGGAGCAGTGGGCAATCTTATTGACAGCGTATTTTATGGTGTTTGGCTTGGAAACGCCCCTTTTGATGCTGCCACCCCATGGTTTCATGGACAGGTAGTGGACATGTTTTATATTGACATCTGGGAAGGTTTTGTGCCTGAATGGATTCCAATCTTTGGAGGAGGCTATACTGCCCTATGGCCAATTTTTAATATAGCAGATGCATCCATTTTTGTAGGTGTAGGTATCATCCTAATTTTCCAGAAGCGTTTCTTTGATGAAGAAAATGAAGAACATGGGGAAAAAGAAGAAGAGGACCATATCCAGAAGCAATTTATTGACGAAAAGTAAAGCTATTCAATTTAAGGAATAGAGAGGCGGTAAAGTTCTATAAGGGCTTTACCGCTCTTTTTAATTTGCCATGAGTGCTGAACTTTCAGTTTCTTAGAGGGATTTATCTTTAATTGATTTTTGTCCTGACTATATCTTATTTACCTTCATATAAGCGAATGCACCTCCTAGCGCTGCTGCAATAACTAAAATAACAATCCAAACGATGTTCATGGCTGATATAACTTAGCCACGGGTGTAGCCCGTGGTAAGGTGATGTATACGTCACGATTTTGGCGGTATTCTTGCCAATTTTTAGCAACAATGCTGACAAAATTTCTAGTTAAGTTAACAACCAGACGTTACTTTTTGACTATGTCCTCGAATACGGGTAAAAAAACGCAAAGGAGCCCTTGGCAATTTAATCAAATCAACTATATTGATATTTAGTGTTGATAATTGTGCTTCGAGATGTTGAGTTTAAACAATTGTCTTAGCTATTACATACTTGATGAGATCGACTTGATTTTAGCTATTTCAAAAAATTGATACCTATGATACTAAAAATTCACTTTGATTATTTTGAGGGATATAAAAAATTGGTAAAAAGTTTATCATTTAATGTCAATCATAAAATTGAGCGGATTGATTTTGAAAGGGAACTCAATAAAACTGCCTCAGAACATCAATTTGAATTTGTAAATCCAGATTTTTTTCAATCGCTTTACGCTTTTAAAAGATGCCTCTTAACATCTCCAAAGGTTACAGCTGATTACTATTACAAGGAATATTCCTATAATTATACAGACTGCTTTCGTCCCAAAATTGAAGAACTAGATTTATTATCAATATTTATTTCTAATGGAAAGATATCTTACTTTCTTGACTATGCGAAAGAAGTCCTGCCTAAAAATAAAACTAAATTACGGCCTCCTATAACAAACACTAAGAAAGAAGATTTACCGGATATTCTAATCAGAAACATCAGAAGGATCAATGCGCGGAAAGGGACAAACCAACCTGCCGGAGCTTTAATAGGGAAGCTTAGTTCAGTATTCGCATTGATTTATAACGAATATGGAATGAATGTTAACATTCAATCCGTTGATACAACTGAACAAAAAGAACTCAGTGAAGATACAGATCATTTTGATGTGGTTCTTATGGGAGCTGCAGAGGAAGCGCCCTCTAAAATTCATAATTATGTAAGGATTACATTAAAGGACCGTGATTGGGATCCAGCTTACCATGGTACCATTGTTTGTGAGGGGTTCCTTCATGCTGAGCAAGCAGCATATACTGGTTCAGAACTCGAAGCCTCTTTTTATCTGGTAGGTTATTGGTTATTGGTTCTTGACCTTTACACTGCAGAAAAGTGGGAGGATTGTCTGCAAGTTTTAAATACTCTTGCCGAAGATTATGAGAATTTGTTGATCGAAAATGAAGCTAAATATATTGCTGATCCAACTCCGTCAAAAGATTTATTACTAACAATGGCAGAGGTATTACATATTCGAGCCGCTGTACTTTTAAAGCAACCATCAAGTGTACCTTCTGAGGCTTTAGAAATCCTATATCATACAATTGATAATCACAGATTCTATTTGGAGAAAAACAGTATTCGATATGCCAGGATCACACACAACATTGCTGAAGCATATAGGCAACAAGGAAAAAAGGAATTGGCGCAAGAACACTTTCAAAAAGCCCTCACTTTGAATTCCAAGCAATGGGAAAGCCACTTGTATTTGGGACGATTATTGTTCGCTCAAAATAAACCTGACTGGAAAGAAAGTTATTCTAACGCTATCAAATTTTGTGATCGAAGCACGGATCCAATAGAGGAAGAAATTCAGGAACTATCACTTGGTTATGATAAGAAAATTGCTTTTTTAAAGAACTATTTAGTTGGCGAGGAAAAACGATAGTGTCCTGATAAAATCAAATTGATTTAACCGATTTAAACTAATTTTTTTGATGATAATCAGTGAGCTAATTTAGCAACAATGCTGACAAAATCTCAAACGTTCATTAATCATCAAACAAATCCCCCCGACCTCCTGAAGGCGAACCCAATCCCCAAAAAAAGGCCGGAAAATATTCCCGGCCTGTTTGATTGACCTTTTGGGTCTTTCTATTTTATTTTTGATTTAACTTTTACCCCTGTTCTTCACCGCATGGTCTACTGCTCTTGCAGTAATGGCCATATAGGTAAGGGAAGGGTTTTGGGTGCTGGTG
>NZ_CAXBOC010000505.1:0-3885 GCF_963976465.1 uncultured Cyclobacterium sp.
TTCTTTCACATCCCGACATGAAAATGCCTGAAGATGGTAATATTTTCACCATGAATGAAGGGCTTACTCCGATGATCAACCCGAATATTCTTTCCTATTTAGAAAGTTGCAAGCGACAGGGAGCTTCGGCAAGGTATATCGGAAGCTTGGTAGCTGATTTTCACAGAAATTTACTCAAAGGAGGAATATATCTTTATCCCCCCACCAACAAAGCCAAAAATGGTAAGATTAGACTGATATATGAAGCAAATGCTTTGGCTTTCATTGCTGAACAAGTAGGTGGGATGGCCTCTGATGGAAAAAATAGAATTTTAGATATTCAACCGGAGAGTCTACACCAACGAACTCCTTTTTACATAGGGTCTATCAACATGGTAAAAAAATTAGATGAAATTTTGAATAGCTGATCAATTGACCGTAATTCGAATGTAGTAGAAATTAATTACTGCTCACTGTATTTCTTACGAAAGTGTATCTTCAGCATTTGGCGATCAATTATGGCGAGTGACATTTGAAAAGAAATTTCTTCAGGGGGACAAGTATTTAATATTTCTTGCACTTTTCCTTCACCAAGATCAAACCGGTAACATAGCTGGAGAAATCTTTCAAATTCTTGATTAAGCAGGTGAGCAACCACCTGCTCAATGGCTTTTGCTAAGCCTTCTCTGTCAATTTTGTCAGGAACAATAGGCAGTTGCAGTAAATCTTTTAAGTCTACTGCAACTGTCTTCATAAGGCTTGAATTATCCATTGATGAATTCATGCATTTTTATTTTTCTTCTTCCTCAGGTTTGGTATCCTCTTCACCTGTTTCCTCTTCCAAAACCTCAGGGCACTGTGCACGGATAATATGGTACCAATTGATTAATTTCTTAACATCAGAAGCATAAACCCGATCTTCATCAAATTCCGGTAGTATATGTTTCATAAATGCTTGATACTCTTCTTTGTCAGCTCCTTCCAAACCGGTATCTCCTTGAAACTCCTTTTCTATTTTCACCATAATATCCTGCAAAGGAGAAGCTCCTTCTTCAGTAAGCGTATAAATGGATATTTCACTCAATAAAGAAACCCGCTGTGCGGCACCTACTACTAATTTACCCTTTTTTTCATCCAAAGATTCAAGGATGACCCCACTTCTACTGGGCTTCAACACTTTATATAAACCTGGTTTTCCAGAAACAGTGGCAATGTCTTTAAATTCCATGATAGTTATTTTTTTATTGGCTGCAAATATATGATTATCTCGAGAAAGATTGGGGCGTTTACCCCTCCTCATAGTATTCAGATACGTTTTCTTCTATAAATTGGGTTAACTCTTCTTTGCCTACTTTTGTCATGGCAGAGGTAACGAAAAACTCCGGTGCTTCAACAAACATTTTTTCCATTTCATCAAGGAAACGGTGGACATTGTCTGCTGTTTTCGATTGGGATTGTTTGTCCGCTTTGGTAAAAATCAATGTTACCGGCAATTCCAACTGACCACACCAAGTAATAAATTCTATATCTATAGGTTGTGGGTTGAGTCGGCTGTCGATCAATACAAATACCGATACCAGGTTTTCCCTTTCGGTAAGGTAATTGCGAATCATCTTGTTCCATTCAGCCTTCAGTTTTTTATTTGCTTTAGCAAATCCATAACCGGGAAGATCGACCATATACCAACGAGAATCAATTTCAAAATGGTTGATTAACTGGGTTTTACCCGGTTTTCCCGAGGTTTTGGCCAGGTGCTTGTGATTGGTAAGCATGTTAATAAGCGAGCTTTTTCCAACATTAGATCTACCAATAAAAGCAAATTCCGGCTTGGTGGGTGCCGGGCACTTTGTATGGTCTGAATTACTCATTAAAAAGCGTGCATTCTTCAACATGGCTCTTTTTTCTTGCAAAGGTAAGTAAATTCCTGAAAGGTCTCCAAACCATTAATTCATTAACAATTTTCCATTGCTCAAGTTTACTTAGTAATATTGTATTGAAATAAGAAGCCATGTCAGTAGTTCCGTACAAAAATCAAAAAGAAGGCAAGAAGCAACAAGTTGCCAATATGTTCAATAACATTAGCAAAAATTACGATTTGCTAAATCATGTGCTTAGCATGGGCATAGACATTATCTGGCGAAAAAAAGCCATAAAAATGTTGCAGGAAGATAAGCCAAAATTAATTTTAGATATTGCCACCGGTACCGGTGACTTCGCAATTGAAGCTTTGGCATTAAAGCCGGAAAAGATTATCGGGGTAGATATCTCTGAAGGGATGCTCAGTGAAGGGCGCAAGAAGATGAAACAAAAAAAACTGGATCACCTTATCGAATTACAAATGGGAGATTCAGAAAAGTTGCTCTTTGAGGAAAATAAGTTTGACGCTGTCATCGTTTCATTTGGGGTTAGGAACTTCGAAAACCTTGAAAAAGGATTGGCGGATATGTATCGGGTATTAAAACCAGGGGGAAAAACAGTGATTTTAGAGTTTTCTACACCAAAAAAATTCCCGATGAAACAAGCTTATTCCTTTTATTTTAAATATATTTTACCTCAGATTGGTAAAATGGTCTCAAAGGACAATTCAGCCTATACCTATTTACCCGAATCAGTAAAGGCTTTTCCTGATGGCAATGATTTTATAAATATACTTGAAAGGGTAGGTTTCAAAAAAACGCAATGCAAGACGCTCACATTTGGCATAAGTTCAATATACGTTGGTATAAAGTAATTCTCATTGCTTTAGCACTTCTCTTTTTCCAAGACCATTTGGTAAAAGCACAGCAAAAGAGTTTTATTTTTAATCCATCGGGAAGTGATAATGAACCGCTTTCCTATGGCTTTTTCCTTGCGGCTCATAACAGTTCGCTAAGAATTAAGTATGCGGACAATTTTCTCAACCCCGATTATCCCAATCTTGATAAGGTTAGGGCTATAATGCCGAGTTTTTCTCCCGGTTTTGCCTTAGGTTTTTTGGTAACAGCCAGATTGCATGATCAATTCAACCTGATGTTTACACCTAAAGTTGGGTTTTATGAATACCGTACTGAACTACAGCTTTTTACGGACGATCCGGATGCTATCAATGGAGTGGGAATAAATGCTGTTCCTCTACTTACGGAAGAAACACTTGTAGAAATTCCCCTATTGCTCAAATACAAATCCCAACGCTTTAACAATACCCGAATGTTTTTTATTGGGGGATTAAACGGGCAGTTTAGAACCAAAAATCAAGAAGAAGCCAATGAAGACCCGGTTGCTTTAAAAGGAAGCGATGTAGCATTAGAAATGGGTATGGGATTTGACCTTTATTTCAAATTTTTTAAGTTTTCTCCGGAAATTCGCTTTTCACATGGCCTAATGAATTTGTACCAAGACGGATACTCAGATGAGCGAATGGCTGGTGCCATCGCATCCATAAAAAGAAAATCCATCACTATCTATTTAAATTTTCAGTAAGGCAATTGCATTGCAGGCCTATTCACTTTTAATCTTAGGGGAAAAATTTTATCTTCCCTAATGGAAAAGAAAATTGCATTCATTACCGGAGCAAGCTCCGGCATAGGAAAAGCTTGCGTCAAATATCTGGCTGCGGAAGGCTTTGCCATCATCGCTTGTGGTCGAAGAGAAGAAAGATTAGCAGAACTAAAAGATTCACTTCCAAAAGATACTGACTATCATTATTTGGTTTTTGATGTAAGGGATAAAAAAGCAGTCTACGAAGCCATTGATTCTTTGCCTGATCAATGGAAAAATATAACCGTCTTAATCAATAACGCAGGCAATGCCCACGGACTGGACTTTATTCAAGATGGCAGCGAAGATGACTGGGATGCCATGATGGACATTAATGTAAAAGGCCTACTTTACGTTTCAAAAAAGATCATCCCCGGTATGGTAGAAAGA
>NZ_CAXBOC010000506.1:0-3880 GCF_963976465.1 uncultured Cyclobacterium sp.
TTGGTAAATGTGCGTAACTATAAAAAGCAATTCGATCCGGCATGAGTGCTTTCGTTTTTTCGAAAGTGTCTTTTAATGTTTCCAAAGTTTGATGAGGGAGACCATAAATAAGGTCAAAATTAATGGATTTATAACCGGATTTCCTGCTTGCTTCGGTTACTTGTTTTACCTTTTCATAGGGTTGAAATCTATGAATGGCTCTTTGAACTTTACTATCGAAGTCCTGAATACCAAAACTTACCCTGTCGAAACCAAGGCCTGCCAAGGTCTCTAAATGTTCCTTACTTGTATTGTTGGGATGTCCTTCAAAGCTGAATTCATAATTATCCATTTGGCTGGAATTTTTGGTAATATGGTCGATTAAAATCCATAGAGAAGAAGGAGAAAAGAATGTAGGAGTCCCACCTCCCAAGTGAATGCCGGCGAGCTTTGGCTTTTTATCTAGTAGGTCAACATACATGTCCCACTCTTTCATTACTGCGGTTATATAAGGGAGTTCTACATTATGGTTTATTGTAATTCTTTTATTGCAGCCACAATAGGTACATAGGCTTTCACAATAGGGCAGGTGGATATATAGGCTTATGCCTTCATCAGGTCCGAAATTCTTATAAGCCTTGGTAAATAATGCTGCCCAGTTTGAGGAGTGAACATCGTTTTCCCAATGTGGAACGGTTGGGTAGGAAGTGTACCTTGGAGCAGGGACATTGTACTTTTGAATAAGAGAGGGATTTGTCATTGCCACATAAAGTTGATTGATGGCACAAAATTCCTCATACTTCGGCCAAGATAAAATGATGACAAAAAGCAAGGATACTGATTAAAGTCATGTTTTTTTTAAAACCGTTGTTTCTGCTAATGGTGATTTAGGTAGTAGCTTACCGGAACATAAGGAAGGTTAAAAGTTTCTGCAACGGCTTCATAGACAATATCTCCTTTTATTATATTGAAACCATGGTGGAGTTCAGGGTATTTATCACAGGCTTCTTGCCAACCTTTTTGTGCCAATTCCATGGCATAAGGTAAAGTGGCATTGGTCAGTGCCAGGGTGGAGGTGTAGGGGACAGCTCCCGGCATATTGGCCACGCAATAATGCAGCACCCCATCGATGGTATAGGTGGGTTCTTCATGGGTGGTGGGTTTGCAGGTTTCAATACAACCGCCTTGGTCCACAGCCACGTCTACGAGAACCGTTCCGGGAAGCATTTCCTTAAGCATGTCTCTTGTGATCAGGTGTGGTGCTTTTGCTCCGGGGATCAATACTGCACCAATAATGAGGTCTGCATTTTTGATCAAATGTCTAATGTTAAATTCATTGGACATCATTGTCTTTACATTTTTAGGCATTACTGTGGAAAGGTAACGCATTCTTG
This sequence comes from uncultured Cyclobacterium sp., assembly GCF_963976465.1. Lineage (NCBI taxonomy): Bacteria > Pseudomonadati > Bacteroidota > Cytophagia > Cytophagales > Cyclobacteriaceae > Cyclobacterium > uncultured Cyclobacterium sp. Next base: position 1,374 of record NZ_CAXBOC010000506.1, read on the forward strand.
GTAGGGATACGTCTAAAATGACAACATCTGCTCCAAGCCCCGAAGCCATCCAAGCGGCTTGAGTGCCCACAATTCCCCCTCCTAATATCAATACTTTGGCAGGTAAAGTTCCGGGAACACCTCCCAATAGTATTCCCCTACCTCCTAGCGGTTTTTCCAAATAATTGGCACCTTTTTGGACCGACATCCTTCCTGCGACTTCTGACATTGGAATAAGTAAGGGAAGTGTTTTGTCTTCCTTTTCTACGGTTTCGTAAGCCAAACAGATGGCTTTACTTTTGATCATTGCTTCGGTGAGGGGTTTATTTGAAGCAAAATGGAAGTAGGTGAAGAGCAACTGGTTTTCCTTGATAAGGGAGTATTCAGGTTCAATGGGTTCTTTGACTTTCATGATCATTTCCCCTTTGCTATAAGTTTCTTCAATGGTAGGAATAATTTTTGCACCGGCATTTTGGTAGGCCTGATCCGGAAACCCACTTCCAAGCCCTGCTGATTCCTGAATAAATACTTGATGCCCATTTTTAGTAAATTCTTGAGCACCTGCAGGGGTTAGTGCCACTCTGTTTTCATTGTTTTTTATCTCTTTAGGAACAGCGATGCGCATAATAGTAGCTTTAAAGTGAACGAACTAATCAAATATAATCAGGGATTGCTTGCAAGGGAAATGATTGAAGAAATAAATTAAATATTGTTTTCATCCTATTTTGATAATTGAATGCTTTATAGTCTTTGTTTGGGTATTAGGTAATTAAAATTTAGTCGACAAGCTATTGAATGAAGATATTTTCATTACTATATCAAAATAAAATTCGTTTTCGTGCGTTAAAGATTATATTATTCAGAATAATATTGTTTTTAATTAATTTTGGCTCCTCTTATAAATTGGGATAACACCAAAAAATGTGTATTTTTGAAATCCTTGGATTTTCATATGAAGAAAATGGCGTAATTAATGAACACTGTATATCTACCTTCTCTTACAAAAGAAAATGCATCTACTTTGGATGTGCAAAGCGTCTTGAATGACTACAGCATGGTCATGATCAGTAGGCATGCTTCCTTGACAGTAAGAAAAGAGGTGTTTATGGGAAAGGCTAAATTTGGTGTCTATGGGGACGGCAAAGAATTGGCACAGGTAGCTATGGCTAAGTTTTTTAAGATGGGAGATTTTAGGTCAGGTTATTATAGAGACCAAACCCTGTTATTTGCCATGGAAGAATTGAGTATACAGGAGTATTTTGCTCAACTATATGCGCATACGGACATTCATGCTGAACCTGCGAGTGGAGGCCGTTTAATGAACGCCCATTTTGCTACAAGGTCATTGAATGAAGATGGGTCGTGGAAGAACCTGATGAAAATTAAAAATTCCACAGCCGATATATCCCCAACAGCGGCCCAAATGCCTAAATTGTTGGGGCTTGCCTATGCTTCCAAACTTTATAGGGAAAACCCAGCCCTTCATGGCATGAGTACTTTTTCTGATAAGGGAAACGAAGTGGCATGGGGCACTATAGGGAATGCATCTACTGCTGAAGGAATGTTTTTTGAAACCTTTAATGCAGGGGGGGTATTACAAGTCCCCATGGTAATTTCTGTATGGGATGATGATTATGGTATTTCTGTAACAAATGATTTGCAGGTAACAAAGGCGAGCATTTCCGCTGCATTAGAAGGATTTAAAAGAGATAACAAAGAAAAAGGCTACGAGATTTTGGTCGTGAATGGCTGGGATTATGTAGGGTTGGTAAATGCTTATGGTAAGGCCAATAAATTGGCGCGAGAAGAGCATATTCCCGTACTGGTACATGTTAAAGAAATGACCCAGCCTCAAGGGCACTCTACCTCTGGTTCGCATGAGCGGTACAAAAGCAAAGAGAGGCTCGCTTGGGAAGCAGGACATGACTGCGTTGTAAAGTTCAAAGAATATATATTAGAAAATAAGATTGCTTCTGTAGAGGAGCTGGATCAAATAGAAAATGAGGCCAAGCAACTGGTCAAAGAGAGTAAAGATAAAGCATGGAAGGCCTTTACTGCAAGCATTCGAACGGAATTAGAAGAAGCTGTTGGCTTGCTAACCGATTTGGCGAAAAAAATAAAGGAAAGTAGCCAACTTATCCAAATGACTGGGGACCTTAAACGTACTTTAAATCCAGTGAGAATGGATGTGATAAGTACAGTTCGAAAAGCCTTGTTATTGGTGAGGGATGAACCTTTGGAGGTTAAAGTAAGGCTTCAGGCCTGGTATAAAAAACAGCAGGAACTAAATGAAGACAGGTACTCTAGTCATCAGTATAGTGAGTCAGCTTTCAGAGTAGAGGCTGTTACTACTGAGGAGCTAAGCTATCCGAATAAACCCGAACTTTTGGATGGGCGCGAGGTATTGAAAGCATGCTTTGATGCCATACTCAGCAGAGACCCCAGGGTTTTTGTTATCGGAGAAGATGTTGGAAAGATTGGAGATGTGAACCAGGCCTTTGCCGGTTTGCAGGCCAAACATGGATCGC